>DYMC01000023.1 GCA_020721745.1 Lentisphaera sp.
TTTACAAAAGTCAAGCCCCCCACTTTATCTTTTTTCTATCTTTGACCCCAAAAGGAGAAAGCAATGCCTCTCTTTCAAAATTGCATTTATAGTCGCGAATTTTCACCTCTTTTTTCCTCTTTTTAAAGCATTGGCATTTAGTGACCTTTCAAAATAATCGTCCAGTAGTTCAAGCCCGTATTCCTCCGCTATTTTCATGGCAGTTCTTTTTTCGCTTTGGCTGTATATTAGCGCGGAGCCAATATTTGGCGGAATCTCAATTTTGACCTCATCTCCGTATTTTTTTTCGATATCATCAAATTTCTCCTGATTGAAGTCCAGATGGACAATAATTCTGTCGAGATTTATTTTTGCCTTTACTACGGGGTGATAGCGGTCAGTTATTGCAAGCGGTCGCCCCAAAGGATTTAAAATGCCCCCTCCATGAAACTGCAATGCGGAAACAAAAAATGACCGGCATTCATATGCCCATAGTTCCTGCATGAGTCCACCATGATACATGCTGGGGAACACTATAATATCCGGCTTCATTTTTGCATACTGTTTCCGAATGTCTTCAAAATTCAGATCGAAGCATATTATTCCGCCCAGTCTGCCGATTTCGCTGTCCACGCAAAGAGCGCCAAGTCCGGGAGAAGTTCCAGATTCAATCTCTCCAATTGTCAAATTGGTCTTGTGATAGACCCCGATAATTTTTCCGCCCGGTGATATGAAGGCAATGGAATTGTATGTCCGTCCGTTTTCGACAAGTTTTATGGAGCCGGCGACATGGCAGCCCTCAGCGACAGCGAAACTCTTGTAAAGATCAAGCAAGGGGCCTCCATCATTTATATCTTCCGCGTCCTCTATTTTTTGTGCAATCGCCTCTATCCCCTCTGAAAAAACGACAAGATTCAAGCCATAGCCTTTTAAACTGTCCAACTTTTTGGCAGTTTCTTTCAAAACCATCTTACGTGCATCTTTTTGACCGCGAAGATATTCCTGCTCAAAAAGCACTGATGCTACATTTACATATTTAGACATTTTCTCTCTCTTTCTTTTTGTGTTGGGTTACGAAGGCATTTGTTAAAACGTTGTTTTTTTAAATTACAATTCCTCAATTTTGACAATCCGCCTTTCTTTCGCGGATTTTATGGCCGCAAACGCAATCCGTGTTGCCATGACGGCATCATTAACTGGTAGGAATTTTGATTTTCATCATGCCGCACAATATATGCGGAGAAAGCAAAAATCAAGTGTAAAATGCGAAAAGGGGCAGGGGTTTCTTCGGGAAATGCCTTCCTCCCCTGCTTCGCCTGCCGGAGCGGGGGGGAGGAAGGCGGGATTCGAACGGGAAAGACAAAATTCTGCTGAAAAATAGCCTTAACAGCCCAGACTTCTCCTGTTCCGGTTTCATTCGGTTTATCGGAACTTTGCCAGGAACTCCTCTATAGGAACGCATCTGCGCCCGAAGGGGATTGCGGGAGGCTGCAACGGCGGCCTTCTCGGCTCATCCTCTTTCCATATGCCGCAATGACGCAGTATTTCCTCGATTACGTCCGCCTGATCTTTTCTCTCGATAAATGCGACAATCTTCAGTCTCTTTCGAGTTTTGAGTGGGTGATGCAAGAATCGAATATGGCTGGAAAGAACGTTTGAAGACTTGTCCGCCAATCCTGTCGTTGGACTAGAAATGTGAGCGATTTTTTTGAGCCCTCCCCCTCCTTGCGGGGGGGAGGAAAACATAGCTCAAAAAAAAGTGAGTCGCGTGACCGCGTTAGGCGCGGAACGCGACTTCACGCGGTGGACGACCTCTTCCCTTCCGGACGGCATTGGAGCATCATGCAGATCGAATATGCTACCGACATCATCTTTAGGCGCCAAGAGGATCTCGCTCCGCTCTACGAGTCCATCAGAATGCGCGCTATCCAGGAAGTAAAAATGAACGATATATTGCGCATTGAGACAACGACAAACGATGTCTCGTTTTTCAAACACCGCCGGAAGGTGGAACACAGGGGAGGCGGCTCCAGCATGAAGAACGCCCCGGTAAAGAAGACCATCCACAGTCTCGGTATCATCCTGGAACTGCTGGAAGACTCGAACTGGCGGTATGTGTCCTTTATCTCCCGTCTCGAAGACGATTCCAGAGGCAGGAAGGAGCTCGGTAAAGTCACACGCAAGGTGGAGGATGCCGGCGGACAGCAGCACCGCGGCATCAACTTCTTCCTCAAGGAGGATATCTAGCCCAAATTTCGCGCCCTAAAAAATAAGATTGTTGATTATCAACGACTTGCAACTTGGAAAACGAAGAAATTTGGGCTAAAGCCCGTTTTTCCCGCGAAAAACGGGCTACGGATTGGCATGGCATATGCTACAGAGCCGTAGGCATGCTTGATTTCGATGGGTTGAAAAAAGAGGGCCGCCCGATGATACTGCTGTTCGAGGACAACAGAGACCTTGCCTTTTTGATGAAGCGCCTGTTTTCCGCCGCGCTCGGGACGGGTTGCGTCGTCTGCAGCAGGGAGCAGGATGCCGAAAGCGAAGTGTTCTCCGGCAACGTGGACATGATAGTCAGCGATCTGAATATCTTCGGGAAAAGCGAGGGTGTCGAGTTCATCCGCAGGATACGCAAGGTGATGCCTTTCACGTGTCCGCCAATAGTCGTATACACCGGAATGGACCCCGAGAGCGGGGATTACGACGAGGCCCGCTCCCTTTCGGACGCCGTATACGAGAAGGGAGAAACATCCATAAGCGAGCTCTGCGGCAGGATAAAACGCATCTTCTCGTCGGGATACGCCTCCAAACCGAATATTCCCCAGAGGTAATTGCAAAACTCTTTTCGCGGGCATGGCTCCGAGGCCCTTTGGGCTCGGGATCTCACGAGAGGGGACGCTCCCCGATGCCCTATCGGGAGCGGGATCACGAGACTTGCGCGTCCGTAGTTTTGCAATTGGCTCATTCACAAAAAATCAATATTTTCCCAGTCATGAGTCGGGCTCCCTGTAGATGTTTCCCAGTCCGGTTCCGGCCTCAAGCCTTTGCCATGCATGGTCTGCAATGTGCGTTGAATATATTTACAGAAAAGACAATTGAGGAACTTATGATGAATGCGTGTGGGTGTCTGCAGACCCCATTTTTTGTATTTTTTTGTGGATGATAAATCCTCCTGGGCCAAGGGGATTTAGTTTCAAAAGGCCGTGGTGTCGCTGCAGATAATTCGACTTTTTCCAGTTCCCTTCCTTGACTTTTGTCTTTTTCCCGATTTATTTTCACGCACTTGCAGAGTTTGATGCATGATTAAACGCATGTAATGCAATGAGACAGGAGATTCGACGATGGAAGGATTATACGTGAGAAAGGGCGAGGCCGAGCTCAAGCTTCCGGAAAAGACCATCAGGATACCGATCTACGAAGGCAGCGAAGGGGAGAGGGGATTCGACATCTCCGCTCTGCGCAAGGAGACCGGATACATAACCTACGACCCGGGGCTCGTGAACACGGGGGCCTGCGACAGCCAGATAACATATATAAACGGGGAAAAGGGGATTCTCCGCCATCGCGGATACGACATCGAGGATCTCGCCGAGAACTGCTACTTCCTCGAGGTGGCATACCTCCTGATACACGGCAAGCTTCCGAGCAAGAGGGAATACAACGCATTCTCGGATCTCATGAACAGGAATTCCATGATACACGAGGACATGCACAACTTCTTCAGGAACTATCCGGAGGGGGCCCACCCCATGGCCGTCCTCTCCGCAATGGTCGTGTCTCTGTCCTCTTTCTATCCGGAGATGGAGAACCCCGTCGCTAACGAGGACATGGACATGACGGTCACCCGCCTTTTGTCCAAGTTGCGCACGATAGCGGCCTTCTCCTACAAGAAGTCGGTCGGGGAGCCATTCGTCTATCCCAGCCACAAATACACGTATTGCGAGAACTTTCTGAACATGATGTTCAGTTCGCCGGTCAGCGACTACAAGCCGGACCCCGTAGCCGTCCGCGCCTTGAACCTCTACCTGACCATCCATGCCGACCACGAGCAGAACTGCTCGACATCCGTGGTGAGATTCGTCGGAAGCGCCGGAAGCAACCTCTACGCCTCGATATCCGCCGGAATCTGCGCCCTCTGGGGGCCTCTCCACGGTGGAGCCAACGAGGCAGTGGTGAACATGATAGAAGGTGCGATACGCGACAAGCTTTCACCGGAGTCGCTGATCGCCAAGGCCAAGGACAAGGCATCGAAGTTCAGGCTGATGGGCTTCGGGCACCGTGTCTACAAGGCCTACGATCCGCGTGCGAAAATCGCAAAGAGGACATGCAAGAAGCTTCTCGAGAAGCTTGGCAGCAGCAAGGATCCTATATTCGAGTATGCCATGGAACTCGAGGACAAGGCCCTCAAGGACCAGTATTTCGTGGATAAGAATCTCTATCCCAATGTTGACTTCTACACGGGGATCGGCTATCGCGCGATGGGAATACCCACGAGCATGTTCACCGTGCTCTTTGCGCTCGGGCGGCTTCCAGGCTGGATAGCCCAGTGGCTGGAGATGCGCGACAGCAAGGCGCAGAAGATCGGGCGTCCGCGCCAGATATACACAGGTCCGCTCAAGAAGGAATTCGTTCCGTTGGACAAGCGATAGAGAAAAGGCGGCGCCGGAGCCGAATGGCGCCAAGTCAAGGCGCACAAACAGCCCACGCTGAAGCTGTGAACTCCAACAAAGAATTTCTCTTCCTGCGGTTGCGGAAAAACTCAGAGGTCGTTGAGCGCCTTGAGCCCGGGGAGTTCCTTCCCCTCGAGGAGTTCGAGCGATGCTCCGCCGCCGGTTGATATGTGTGTCATCTTTTCGGCAAGTCCGCTTTGGTTCACCGCTGCGACGGAGTCTCCTCCGCCGATGATGCTCAGCGCGCCGGAGTTGGCGACGGCCTTGCATACGCCGAGGGTGCCTTTCGCGAAGTTTGGCATTTCGAAGCAGCCCATGGGGCCGTTCCAGACGACGGTCTTTGCCTTGGATATCGCCTCGCTGAACTCGGCTACGGCTTTCGGGCCGATGTCAAGCGCCATCCAGCCTTCCGGTATGTCCTGTCCGACTGTCTTTACCTGGGCGGCGTTGTCGAACTTGTCCGCGGCGATGTTGTCGCAGGGCAGGAGGAGCTTCACCTTCTTGGCCGCCGCCTCGTCCATTATCTCCTTCGCCGTCCCGAGCAGTTCCTGTTCGCAGAGGGATTTTCCAATCTGATGCCCCTGTGCCTTGAGGAAGGTGTAGGCCATTCCGCCGCCGATCACGAGCACATCCACCTTCTGTATCAGTGCCTTGAGGACGGCGAGCTTGTCCGAGACTTTTGCTCCGCCGATTATGGCGACGAAGGGCTTCTGCGGGTTCGCGACCGCGTCACCGAGATATTTTATCTCCTTCTCCATGAGGAATCCCGCCACTGACACAGGCACGTGCCTGCAGATCTTCGCGGTGGAGCCGTGGGAGCGGTGGGCTGTCCCGAAGGCGTCGTTCACATAGATGTCGCCCAGCTTCGCGAGTTCCTTCGCGAATGTGTCGGCCTTCGCCTTGTCCTCTTCGGTCTTGGCCTTCATGTCCTCTTCCTTGTGGAAGCGGGTGTTCTCGCAGATCATGATCTCGCCCGGCTTGAGAGACTGCGCCTTCGCCACGGTCGCGGCGCCTATGCAGTCGTCCGCGAAGAGCACCGGTTTGCCGATGAGCTTTGACAGGACATCAACCGTGGGGCGCAGGCTGAACTCGGGCTTCACAGCCCCGTCCGGACGGCCCAGATGGCTCAGGAGGACGAGGGATGCCCCTTTGTCCGAGATATATTTGATTGTCGGCAGGGCGGCTTTGATGCGGGTGTCGTCCTTCACCTTGCCCTCTTTTACAGGCACGTTGAAGTCCACCCTCATGACGACCTTTCTTCCCTTCAGCTCGATGTCCCTCACGCTCTTCTTCTTGAAGTTCATATCTGTTCTCCTCTTCATTGATTTATAAATCTGCAGCGGACTGGAATCTACATCCGGAAAGGAAAAAAAAAAGCGTTCTAACGCAAATTCGGATAGCTTCAAATATTTTTTCATTTTTTTTGTTTCGGCGCTTGAAATATATAGGTTGAGAAAATATCTTTTAGGTGTATTTAGGTTTAAAAAGGAGAAAACAGGTGAATCAGGTCTTCCTGGGTGAGTTCACCCACGCCTTTGATCCGCAGAGGAGAATCACCATCCCGAGCGACTGGCGCGGAGCGAAGGTTAGGAGGACATCCTTCTACCTGCTGCCCGGGAGGCACAAGACAATACAGATGATACCGTCGGTATCGTTTTCCGACGTGATATCGAAGATGAGGAAGGTGTCCTTTGCGGATGCCGAGGCGTCGCTGGCGCTCGCCCGTCTCGGCCGCATGGCGCAGTACTGCGAATGCGACAAGCAGGGCAGGATACAGATATCGCAGCGGCTGTTCGAGTATGCGGAACTTGGCAGTGGCGCGGTTCTGGTGGGGGCGATAAACGTGGTTCAGATATGGTCCGAGAGGAACTGGGCGAAGTCCGGCGGATCGGACGAGCAGGTTCTCGACGTGATACAGAAGATAGGGGAAAGACCCGACGAGATAGCTGACATCCTCAAAGGGAAGATATGAATGGCGGAGGCTTCGATGAATCAAAGGCCGAAGGTTCTGTTTCGCAGGGGGGATCGTTTGAAGTTTATCAGAGGCTTTTCGCGGATGCGCCTCATAAACCTGTTATGCCGCGCGAAGTCCTCGAACTTGTCCCCGAGAGTGGGGCGCTGAAGATTGTTGATGCGACCGTCGGATGCGGCGGCCACAGTTCATTGATATTGAAGAAAAACTCCGGGGCGGTGCTTCTCGGCTTGGACAGGGATGATGGAGCAATAGAGTTTGCCAGGCAGAGGTTGGCCTTCGCCGACGGGAGGTTCAGGCTGGTGACGGCCTGCTTCAGCGAGATCGGGCGATGTGCCGCGGAAATGGGGTGGCTTTCGGCGGACATCGTCCTGATGGATCTGGGGCTGTCCTCGCTTCAGCTTGACGATCCGTCGAGAGGGTTTTCCTACATGCATGACGGACCGTTGGACATGCGGATGGGGAGAGATGCCGGAAGTGCCGCCTCGGACATCCTGAACGATTGTTCGAGGGACGAGCTTGCGGAGATATTCTTCCGATACGGGGAGATCAGGAGGTCGCGGAAGCTTGCCGACGAGATTGTTGCCGAGAGGAGCAGGGAGCCTTTCACGAACACGGCGCGCCTCGCCGAGATATGCAGGCGGCTGCCCGGGCTGTCGAGGAAGAGGGGGCTTACCGCCCCGACCCTCTGCTTCCAGGCTCTCAGGGTGGCGGTGAACGACGAGATGCGGCAGCTCGAGAAGGGGATTGCCGATGCGGTCGGGCTTCTTGCTCCGGGAGGCGTGATCGTGGTGATAAGCTTCAATTCGGCGGAGGACAGGATTGTAAAGAATTTCTTCAGGGAGGAGGCGCGGGACTGTATCTGTCCTCCGGATTTTCCAGTCTGCAGATGCGGGCACGTGAGGAGGCTTGAAATATTGACGAGGAAGCCTCTGGTCCCGAAGGATGACGAGATCGCGGCGAACAGGAGGGCGGCCCCGGCCAGGCTGAGGGCCGCCAGAAGAACAAATTGCTCCAATGGGGCGAACATGTAAGGTGGGTGGAATGTCTCTGCGCATTGATTTCGTAAGGATGCCGCCGCAGAAGAAGAAGCTGCGGAAGAGAGGTGGCATCCTGAAGATGGAGAACATCGGGGTCTTCCTCAAAATATCCCTTCTCGCCGGACTGCTCTTCGCCGTCCTGAGCACCGTCGCCTACGTGGACGGGAGGACCAAGGCGATGGCGAAGACCAGGGACAGCCTTTCCGCCGAGGTGAAGAACATCGAGAGGGAGAAGGACAACGTGAAGCTCCAGATCGAGAGGGCCAAGGGGGGCAACATACAGAGGCAGATCGCAAGGTTGAAAATAGGACTGAGACTTCCCAGATGGGGGCAGCTGAGGGAACTCGATATACCAAGGGGGAACCAGGAGAAGCCTGGCCCCGCCAGGCTCGCGCAGAGGTCTTCCGGCCACGGTGGCTGAAGACGATGAGGACGCAAGATGCACAAGGAACTCCTGCTGACCAGAGCCGTCATCGTATCCGCGCTGATTTTCATCCTCTTCGTCATGATGGCGGCCAGGCTCTATGAGGTGCAGATCGGCAGGCACGAGGAGCTCTTCGGGAAGGCGAAGGCGCGATACACCACGACAGTCAAGCCGAAAGGCGAGAGGGGTCAAATTTTCGACATCGGTGGAAGTCTCCTCGCAGGCAACCAGCCCTGCTATGGCATCATTGCGGACCCGAGCATGAAAACCTTTGCCGAAACGGAGTCATGCAGGGAGATCGCCGAATACTTCGCGGAGACCACAGGTTGCGACGCCGACCGAGTTCTCCAGAGGCTCCTTAGGAAGACCAATGCGGACGGCAGGGCGAACAAGTATGCCCACATTGCGAGCATGGTTGACATCGGGACCGCCGAGAAGATCAAGCTCCACGCCAGGGAGATGAAGTGGAAGGGGATCAGTTTTATCGAGGAGACGAAAAGGTATTATCCCTACAACGAGCTTCTCGCGAACATAATCGGATTCGTGAACGTGTCGGAGGGCAAGGAGATACCTCAGGCCGGTATAGAGAGGCTCAAGGACAGATCTATAAGACCCCAGGACGGCGAGATAATCGTCGAGAGGGACAGGAAGGGCACGACCTTCGAGGAGCACGTGATCCAGCGCAGCCACCACGGCAACGACGTATATCTCACCGTATCGCAGCAGATACAGATGATCGTCGAGGAGGAGCTCGGCGCGCTTGTCGAAAAATACAAGCCGCACGCGGCATACGCCGTCATGGTGGACCCGCACAACGGCAACATAATGGCAATAGCCCAGAGGCCGACCTTCAACCCGAACGACAGGACGACCATGGCCGACCCGGACGCCTGCAGGGACAAGGTGATATCCGATGCCTTCGAGCCCGGCTCCATCATGAAGGCCATAACGATAGCGGGCGCGCTCGATTTCGGTGTGGTCGGGCCTGGAGACAGATTCAACTGCGAGAGCGGCGGATGGTTCTTCGCCGGCAAGATCCTCAGGGACGCGCATCCCTACGGGATTCTCTCCGTCACCGAGATAATCCAGAAGTCGAGCAACATCGGAACCGCGAAGATCGCGGTCAAGATGGGAGAGAAGAGATTGCACAACATCTTCAAGAGGTTCGAGTTCGGGAAGAAGACCGGAATGCCGATCCAGCCGGAGGCCACCGGAATATTCAGGCCGCTCGAAAAATGGGACAAGCTGTCCATATCGAGGTTCCCCATAGGGCAGGGGATAATGGTCTCGCCGCTGCAGATGGTCAGGGCCTACTGCGCCATCGCCAACGGTGGAAAGCTGGTGAGGATAAGGCTGATAGACAGGGAGGTGAACCCGGAGACGGGCGAGGTATTCAGGATTCCGCTGGAGCCCGCTCCGCAGGTCTTTATACGCCCGGACACAAGCAGGAAAATCGTGGAGATGCTCAAGCTGGTGACTAAAAAAGGCGGGACCGCTGAGCGCGCCGCCGTCAAAGGCTACGAGGTGGCAGGCAAGACGGGGACTTCGCAGAAGGTCATAAATGGCGTATACTCCGAGACCCGCTTCCACGCATCCTTCATAGGCTTCGTCCCGGCCGACGATCCGGCCTTCGTCCTTCTCATCATGGCGGACGAGCCGCAGGGGAACCACTATGGAGGCGTTGTCGCGGCGGCCCCCTTCAGCAGGATAGCCGAAAAGGTTCTCCGAATAATGAACATCGCACCACAGTATCCAGATGAATACCAATCAGCTTCCGTTGAAGAAAGCAGCGACTGAGGACTTCGGAAAATGCCTCGAGTCCATCAGGCATCTTCTCGTCTCCTCCGGCGGACATCACGGGTTCATCCCCGGGTCCATCACGTCGTCCTCCAAATCCTGCGCACCGGGATCTGTCTTCGTCGCCATCAAGGGAGCGAAGGGCGATGGCCATCTGCACATCGGGGAGGCCATCTCGCGAGGCGCCGCCGCAGTCGTCTATCAGGATCCGGACGCGGCAGGAACCGTGGAGAGGGGTGATATTTTTTTCTGCAGAGTCTCCGACAGCCGCCGGGCGTATTCGCTCCTGCAGGAGGCGTTCCACGGGTCTCCGGCGTCGAAGCTGAGGCTGGTCGGAATCACGGGCACCAACGGGAAGACGACATGCGCCTATCTTCTCCGTAGCTTCCTATCGTGCGCTTCTCCATGCGGATTGATATCCACCGTAGAATACTCCATGCCCGGATGGAGGGCCGACGCGTCCAGGACAACACCATCGCCGGAGCTCTTCCAGGACTTGCTCTTCAACATGCTTGAAAAAGGATGCGGCCACTGCGTGATGGAGGTCTCAAGCCATGGCCTTGACCAGGGCAGGACCGGCTCCGCGAAATTCGCAGGCGCATTGTTCACCAACCTCAGCGGAGACCATCTGGACTACCATGGAAGCATGGAGAACTACTACCAGGCCAAGAAGAGGCTTTTCTCGGACCTTCTCGCGCCCGGGGCGGTCGCCGTCGTGAACACAGACGACATCCACGGCAGGAGAATCGTTTCCGAGCTTGGCGGCGGGAAGATTCTGTCGTGCGGATTCGAGGGGAGGCCGGATTTCAGGATAGGCGATTTCGAGGGCGATGCCGGCGGAGTCCGCTTCTCCATCGAGTCGGATCGGGGGCGCCACAGGATAAAGTCCGGCCTTTGCGGAAGATACAACGCCATGAACATCGCCGAATCGTTTGCACTGGCCATGAGACTCGGCGTGGAGCCCGGGAAGATGCTGGAGATTCTGGAAAGGGGAATCCGGGTGCCGGGAAGACTCGAGAGAATCCCTCTGCGGAGCGGCGCCGTCGGCTTCGTGGACTACGCCCACACGGACGATGCGCTCGAGAAGGTCCTCTCGACTCTCGCCGGGATGAAAAAGGGAAGGATTATCTGCGTCTTCGGCTGCGGCGGCGACCGCGACAGGAGCAAGAGGCCCAGGATGGGCGCGGTCGTTGCGAAATTCGCAGACGTGGCGATAGTCACCAGCGACAATCCCCGCAGCGAAGATCCGCTCAAGATAATCCGCGAGATCATGGACGGCGTGAAGGACGCAGGCAAATTCATCTGCATCCCGGACAGGCGCGAGGCGATCGGGAAGGCCGTCGGAATTTCAAGGGACGGCGACATCGTCCTCCTCGCCGGGAAGGGACACGAGAAGGGACAGGAGACGAATGGGCTCATCATCCCGTTCGACGACAGGGAGGAGATGCGGAAGGCGGGAGTTCAGTAAAGACGTGAGCCCGCCATAAGGGCGGACAAGCCCGCCAGCTCTCCTGCGGGGAGATGCGGGCAAGCTTCGCAACGTCTCAAGAATGACGGGGCTTGCTGATCTCCTACCTCTCCACCGTGGACACGTGGTATTCCACCGGATCGCCCGGAGAGCCCGCGAAACGTCCGCTCTCGGGCTGCGGCTCGGAATCGCTGAGAAGCTCGTAGCCGGATGCGTTGATGGCCCTGACGAGCTTCACCAATCCCGCCTTGTCCGTTTTTATCCGGAGTCCGGCGCCTTCCGGACTTTTTGCCGGAGTCAGGTTGCAGGCTGAAATTATCGAGCGGATGTCCGGTGCCGCGGCAGCAGTCTTCGTCCATATCCATGAGTGTTTTACGACGGGAGCTATGGCGGCCGCGCTGTCGCCCTTGCATTCCACGAAATGAATTTTGTCCGATACAAGCCCGGCGGAGGAGCCCGACCCGGCCGTCCTCATCTCGGACAGCTCCAGCGAATTCAACGGTGAATGGACGGCAGGCTCGGCCCTTGTCCCATTTTCATCCGCTTCCGCCAGGGTGTTTCGAGATTTCATGTCGGCCTCCGCCACAGTGCTTTTGCCGGCTCCGTCAAACTTCGCGGCCCTGGTTTCATCACCCCTGCGGCTCAATTCAAAGACATAGACCGATGCCCCTGCGAAAATCGCAATGGCCGCGGCGGCCTTCAGGAATATCTGCGTGTATGAAGCGCATCTGAGCGACGATATCTGCCTTTCGGCACGCAGTGCCTCGACGCATTTGCGGGCTATCCGGTCGGCGCCGGGCGGGTTCGAGAGCGAAGCATGCACGGCGCGGGACAATCCCCGCATCCTCTCCGCCCTGAGCCTGCATTCTCCGCAGGATTCAATATGCTTGAACGCCGCGCAGGACGGCTCCAGTTCGCCGTCAACATATGCGCTTATCTCCTCGAAAGATGCGCATTTTGAAATGTCTTCCTTCATAGCTTGCCTCCAAGCCTGGCGGCTATCGCCGCGCGCCCTCTTGATATCCTTGTCTTCACCGTATCAATGTTCTCCCCGAGCACGTCAGCAATCTGCTTGTAGCTCATGTCCTTCACGTGCCTCAGCACTATCGCCTCGCGCAAAGTGTCGGGAAGCCTTTCTATCTCCGACATTATCTTCCGCTCCATCTCCGCGTTCTCCGCCTCCTTGTCGGGAGACGGAAGATTCGAAGGCAGTTCCATGTCGCCTTTCGCGTCCTGGTCGCGGTCCGCCGTCTGTGCAGAGATGCTTATGTTCAGACCATCGCCCCTGACCTTGTTCCACTTGTAGCGGTTCCGCGACATGTTCACCACTATCCGCGAGAGCCAGGCCGGGAAGAGGGAGTCTTCCCTGAGCGAAGCTATGCTCCCGTGCGCCTTGACGAAGGCATCCTGGACGACCTCCTCGGCGTCCTCCCGGCTCCCGAGCAGGCCGTAGGCAATTCCGAGCATGTATCTCGAATGCCTCCTTATCAGCTCCTCGAAAGCCTCTTCCGAGCCCTTGCGCGCCTCGGCTACAAGCGACATGTCCTGTTTTTCCGAATCCAACATATAAGACAATCAATCCCGGCGAAAGTTTCTTTTTTATCCAATGCGATTTGCGAAATTCGCATCGAGGGCTAGAATTTACATTCATTTTTAAATTTTTCAGCCGGGAAAGATGAAAAAGACAGGGATGATCCACATATACACCGGAAACGGCAAGGGCAAGACCACCGCCGCCCTGGGCCTGGCCCTGCGCGCCGCCGGAGCGGGAATGAAAGTCTTCTTCGCCCAGTTTATCAAAGGGGGAAGGACTTCCGAGGCACTCGCAATCTCCCAAAATCTGCCGATGATAAAGTTCAAGGCGTTCGGAATGGGCCGTTTCATCAAAGGCTTGCCATCTCCTGCCGATGTCGCCGGAGCGGGAGCCGGCTTGGCGGAATGCGGCGCGATTGCGGCATCGGGCGAATTCGATCTCCTTGTTCTCGACGAGATATTTCCCGCGCTGAGAGCAGGCCTGCTCCGCGAAGAGGATCTGAAAGGCCTCATCCTGCGAAAATCGCAGAAGACCGAACTGGTTATGACTGGCAGGGATGCACCGGATTCAATGATCGCAGCCGCGGACCTCGTCACCGAGATGAAGGAAGTCAAGCACTACTACGAGAAAGGCATCAGGGCGAGGAAGGGGATCGAATTATGACGATGCGGCATCATCCCCGGTTCCAACGCTGGCTGAAGACCCATTCCGGCGAGCTTGACGCGATACTTTTCGACATTGACGGCACGCTGATCGCGGGAAGAAAGGCTATGCCCGGCGCGTCGGCTCTCCTCGATGAACTGCTGGCCAGGAAGATTCCATACCTTCTCCTCACAAACGACGGCAACCACTCGGTCGAGGAGAAGAGCCGCATGACAGCGAAGGCCGGACTCGACATCCCCCCGGAACGCTTCGTATCCTGCAGCATGCCGTTGAGCATCTTCGTCGAGGAGAACAAGCACCATGGCCAGAGGTTCTTTGTCATGGGAGACCTCGGAAAGCCTTGCTTCGCGGAAAAGGCCGGGCTGCGGGTGGAAAGAAATCCCAAACTGATAGCCGGATGCAAGGGTGTTATAGTGGGCGAGGGCTCATACGACTGGCAGAGCGCTTTCTTCGCGGTCGTGAATTTCTTCATGAAAAATCCCTCCGCGCCCCTGCTTGTGCCCAATCCGGACAGCTATTGGCCGAATGGCCCCGACGGGGAGATCGGCATCGGGGCCGGCGGGAAGGCTCGCTTCATATGCACCATACTGCGGGAATACGGGATCATCATTCATCCGGTCTATTTTGGCAAACCCTACAAGCTCATATTCAACTTCGCCATGCGCAGGCTTGCCCAGCTTTATCCGCATCACCATGGATTCAGAAAGAAAAGAATGCTCATGATCGGCGATTCCCTCCGCTCGGATGTCCGAGGCGGAAATCGCTTCGGCATCAGAACCGCCCTCGTCCTCACTGGTATAAGCAAGCCCGCGCATCTGAAAAATCTCGACAAATGCCTCAGCCCCGAACTCGTCTTCGACAGACTCGCCTGATTTTCGTTTACGGCAATTGCCCTTGCCCTAAACGGAAATTTATGAACGATGATATGAACAAAAAAAAAGCGCGGTCGAAACCGCGCTTTTTTTGCGAATCCACAAACAATTTTCACCTATTGGGTTAATTGTTGCATCTTGAAAAGAATTCATGCAACTAATTATACCACAAATGTTTAAAAAAGTCAAGATCCCCTTTTATCTTTTTTCTATCACTTTTCCAGGTAAGAGCCTAAAAAACCGGGATTTTAGGAAGAGCTTCTCGCAAGCGAAAAGGATGCCCTGCCGGCCAGATGGTTCAGAAGATAGGGGGAGCCGCGCTCAAGGCAGTCCCTATTTCGTGTCCGCGCCAGCCTCCTTCTGCTGGAAGAGCATGACGGCGCCAAAGGATAGGAACGCGATGTAGGAGGCGGCATAGGCAGCCGCGAGGAGGAGGTAGCTTGCGGGTATGCTCCTTCGGCTGGCTATCGCGTCGGCGAGCCAGAACAGCTGCCAGTTCGGCAGAAGCGCATAGCACAGGGCTCCGAGGGAGAAAGTGTTGGCCGAGGCCCCGAAAAAATAGTCCGAGACAAGCCCCAGGAAGAAGACAATCGAGACCACCGTCAGATTAGCGACCATGTCAAGCCGGGTGGACAATGCGACGGTGAGCGCGACCATCAGCCAGACGGCCAGGACGAGAAGGACGAAGACTGGCGCCAGTATCGAGAAGGCTATCACCGGTTCGTCGGCCGTCGCCGCACCCGGGACTAGAACGGACACCACCACCGCCATCAGGCCGCCCAGGACGAAGATCCCGATGGACGCCGACGATGCAAATGGCTTCCTGTGGAGATAATTTCTTATCGCCCCGTAGAGGGACGCGGCTGCAAGAGCGCCGATGAAGGAGTAGAATTTCGCCCAGTCGAGCTCGAACTGGTCCTTGGCCACGCGTATGGACACGAGGATGGCCGACTCGCAGGCAATCACGAAGATGGTCATCGCCGCGATTATCCCCGCGATCTTCGCAAGGATGAAGGACCATCTGGGGACGGGCTTGGACAGCAGAAGCAGGACGGTTCCATTTCGCATCTCGCGGGCCACTGTGTGGCTTGCGCAGAGAACTGAGCAGACAAGGGAGAAGACAAGAGTCGTCGCCAGCCCTGTGTCGCAGACGAGCTTCGACTGGTCCCTGAAGACGAACAGCGCCATCATCGGGGAGCAGCCTATGATCACGAGCGCAGTGAGCAGCAGCAGATAGAATATCGGCTCCCGCAGGGACTCCCTCAAGGTGTTCTTGGCTATCTGATAGAAACTCATGCCGACCGATATTGTATTTTTATGCTGGCTTCAAGTCCTTCTGCACTATCTCCCCAGGGCGTGTCATCATGCCAGGCCATATCTTCCGTCCCGGATATATGCTCGTGTGTATTCCCGTGTGAACGTTGTCTCCGATGATTGTCCCGAACTTCCGTCTTCCGGTGTCGGCGAGCTCCCCTTCGACCTCGGACTTGTGGTTCTTGCCGTCGTGCCTGAAATTGGCGGTGATGGTGCCGGCTCCGATGTTGGTGTTGAATCCAATTACGGAGTCGCCAATGTAGCTGAGGTGACCGACTGAGACCTTGTCCATGAGGACGGAGTTTTTTATCTCGACGGCCTGTCCGATGTGGCATCCGTCGCCGATGTAGCTGCTGCCCCTGATGTAGCAGTTGGGGCCTATCTTGCAATTTTCGCCGATGATAGCGTTGCCCTCGATAAAGACGCCGGGGAGTATTTTCGCAGTGGCGGCTATCCTTGCATTGCCCTCTATGTTGACCCCGCTGCGAATTTCGCAGAGCATCTCGCTCCTGTCCATCCTCGACATAATATGCTCGTTGATGGAGAGGAAATCCCATGGGTGGCGTATGACCATGCTGCCATCTCCGCACTCGAATTGTTCCGCGCCGGGTTCCGGGTTGCTCGAGTCGCCATGGGTGGTCCAGCAAACCGGCAGCCGCTCGATCGGACAGAAGACCGCGAAGCTCCTGGACTTTGCGATTTTCGCGAGCAGGGCATCGGACGGGAAGAAATCCTCCCTTGCGCAAAGCGAATCGCAGGAGAGCGTCTCGAGGCGCATCCTGAGCAGTTCCGAATATTTCCATCCAGCGACCTTGCAGTCGGAGATCTTCCTCCCGATATTGAGCGGGTGCAGGCTTCTCTTCTCGCCTATGCTTATTATCTTCAGCTTCACGCAGCCAGTGCCTTGTTTATCACGCCGTTGATCTTCCTGGTCCATTCCTCGACTTTGTCTGCGGAGGATGCCTCGACGAGGGTTCTTATCTTGTTCTCGGTGCCGGAGTATCTGACGACGACGCGCCCCTCGCTCCCGAGGTCCTTCTCGCAGCTTCTTATCACGTCGGCCAGGCCAGGCACCTCCTCGATGGGAGGTTTCCCCTTCACGTTTATGCTAGTGAGCTTCTGCGGGAACTCCTTCATGAACTTCGCCAGTTCTCCCAGCGCCTTGCCCTTTGAAATCATCAGATTCATCACGTGGAGGGCGGAGATGATCCCGTCCCCGGTGGTCGCGTAGTCCATGAATATGAGATGTCCGGACTGCTCGCCCCCTAGATTGAGGCTCCGGGCTCTCATGCGCTCGATCACGTATCTGTCGCCGACATCGGTGATCTCCACGTTTATGCCCTCCTTCTTGAGCGTCTCATGGAGGCCGAGATTGGTCATTGTGGTGACGACCACGGTGTTTTTCGCCAGCCTGCCTCTTTCGGCGAAGTCCATCGCGCAAATCCCGAGTATCTTGTCGCCGTTCACGATCCTCCCCTTGGAGTCGCAAAATATGACCCTGTCGGCATCACCGTCGAGGGCTATCCCCATGTCGGAGCCGGTTCTGAGCACTTCCTCGCACATGGCCTCGGTGTGCGTGGCGCCGCATTTCTCGTTGATGTTATATCCGTCCGGGGAAACTCCGATGGTCTGGACTGTCGCGCCGAGCTCCCGGAATATCAGGGGGGCGAGGAAATACGCCGCGCCGTTCGCGCAGTCGAGAACAATCTTCAGGCCTTTGAAGCTGCGGTTCTTTATGGAGCTCTTGGCAAATTCTATGTATCTGCCCCGGGCATCCTCTATCCTGTATGCCTTGCCAAGCAGGTCCGTGCCTATGTGCTCGCTTGTTATCTCCCCCCCGAGGACATGGGACTCGATGTCGAGCTCGACATCGTCGGGCAGCTTGAATCCGTCCGCCGAGAATATCTTTATGCCGTTGTCGTCGCTGGGATTGTGCGATGCGGTTATCATTATTCCGCACGTGGCGCAAAGTGACTTGGTCAGATGCGCCACCGCCGGAGTCGGCATCGGCCCCACTGCGAAGACATCCATCCCCATGCTGACTATGCCGCTGGTGAGCGCGGTTTCTATCATGTAGCCAGAGAGACGCGTGTCCTTGCCGATCACGGCCTTGGCCGACCCGTGTCCCTCGGCCTTGAAAACGTGGGCCAAGGCCTTGCCGACCTGAAGAGCTATTTCAGGTGTTATCGGATATGTGTTCGCCTTCCCTCTGATGCCATCTGTTCCAAACAGCTCTCGCATAATATCTCCGGATTTTTCGCAAAGCATCAATATACCCCCGCAAGCGGCTTAATTCAAGGCAGAAGTTCAGTGATACGCGGTTTCTGCAGCGTGCCGCCGTAGCCTTCGTGCGAAGGCGCATCCATCGGGCCCGTGCTTTGCCACAGGCTTCCTCCGGACGTTTGGTCGCGTCCC
>DYMC01000233.1 GCA_020721745.1 Lentisphaera sp.
TTGCATTACAAACAATTATGGGTCAAAGAGTAATGAATTCCATCAAAAAAATCATCCACGCATTTCGATTGATTTTGTTGATAAGGTACTAAAGAGACTCCAGGTGCATGGCCTGATTTCGAAAGTGCCAAGATCAAGACGGTGGACAGTTTCTTCCACCGGTTACAGAATAATGGGAACTGTTCTTGCAGTTTATCATGAAGAGTATCAGAGGTTCGCAGAAGACGGGCTGAATCGCCCGTCAAAAAAAATCAGGATTCATGACAAGATGTTGCGGGGTTGAATTTCAGCCTTCCATCTGTATTGTTAGCCTTGATTTAGGGGGCGGCGAAATTTATCGGCTCAAAACACTCGATCTTGTTTTAGGGCATTTGGGGGGTGATGGTCGCTCGGGGTGGATCTTGCATTGGAGGTACGTATCCAGTAAACTATGTCGCTTACTTAATCCGCACCCAAAATAAAATGCAAGCTAACACCATGTTTTTCAAGGTGACAGCCAGTCTGTCATGAAAAAATTGTTGATTTTTGCATTTTATTAGATGTAAAGATTCACTGAAGGACTAGTTCAGTGAATATTTACCATCGGAGGATTAAGGAATGAAGAAACTCAAATCGAGGGTGTGGCTTGAGATAGACCTTGGAAGGCTGAGGGCGAATTTCGCGATAATCCGGAGACGCATAAAGTCGGTGTCGGTGCTTTCCGTCCTCAAGGCGAACGCATACGGCCTCGGCGCTCTCCCGATAGCGAAGGCTCTCTCCGATGCCGGGACCTGCGGCTTCGGTGTCGCCGAGATCAACGAGGCGCTCGCGCTGAAACCGCTTGGAAAGCCGGTCCAGATACTTGGCGCGATCCTCCCCGAGGAGATAGAAGCCGCCGTTGCAAATGACATCATAATTCCTGTCTGCGATTTTCGCACGGCCCAGCTCGTTGGCGAATGCGCGATGCGTTTGAGAAAGAGGGCGAGATGCCATTTCCTGGTTGACACTGGAATGGGCAGGCTCGGAATATGCATCGAGGATGCCGGGAAGACCATAGCCGAGGCGGCCAGGATTCCCGGGATAGCGTTTGACGGGATATACTCGCATTTCCCGAACGCATACCAGCCGAGATGCCCCTACACGCTCGCCCAGATCGCCAAGTTCAAAAAGCTTCTCCGCGGCCTCGCGGGAAAAGGAATCGAATTCAAGACCGTCCACATCGCGAACAGCGACGCGGTGAACAATTATCCGGAGACATTCAGGCCGCCGTTCAACATGGTCCGGACAGGCATCAACCTGCACGGGAACTTCGACCCGGAGGGGCAGCGGGCGATGAGGCTGGGAAGCATAATCAGGCTGAAAACCCGCCTCGCCGCGGCAAGAAGGCTGCCCGCAGGAGCCTGCATCGGATACGGATGCACATACAGGCTCCCGCAGGAAACGCTTGTCGGGACGATTTCCGCCGGCTACGCCGACGGCCTGCCCCTTGCGCTCTCAAACAGGGGATATGTGCTGATACGGGGACTTCCATGCCATGTCCTGGGGCGGGTCTCGATGGACTACACCACGGT
This sequence comes from Lentisphaera sp., assembly GCA_020721745.1. Classification (GTDB taxonomy): domain Bacteria; phylum Verrucomicrobiota; class Lentisphaeria; order Victivallales; family GWF2-50-93; genus DYMC01. Next base: position 1,551 of record DYMC01000233.1, read on the forward strand.
GTCGCTGGCCCAGGTTCCCGATGCCTGCATCGGGGACGAGGTGACTTGTCTCGGCGGGGATGGGAAGCACGAGATCACAGTTGACCAGTGGGCCCGGCTGAAGGGCACCCACGCGTATGACATAATCTGTTCATTCGGATCAAGAGTCGAAAGAAAATACATCGAACAATCCCCCGACGACAATGCCTGAAGACAATTTTCCACCCTCATTCTACAGGACTCCTGGCGATGCGAGGAGGTCGCCCGCGTCGTCGGCCACATTCACCCGGACCATTCTCTTCTACTGGAAGGTCCTGATGATAACCCTGAAGGCGCAGAGGCTCGCGTCGAGAGGGCGCTACGACAACTCGGAATGGGCGAGGAGTTCGCGGCGGATAGTGTCCGACGCCGAACTCTGCGGGGCGGATGTGGAGATCAAAGGCCTGGACAATATTTCCGCGCACGAAGGCCCTGCGGTCTTCATCGGCAACCACATGAGCATCTTCGAGACTTATGCGCTGGCGGCGATGCTGATTCCAAGGAAAAAACCGGCGTTCATAATAAAAAGGGAACTTCTGGAATATCCCCTCTTCGGGAAGGTGATGAGCTCGGTCCCGCACATAGCGGTGGGAAGGAAAAATCCGAAGGACGATTTCAAGGACGTGATGGAGCAGGGTTGCAAACTGGTGTCGAAGGGAATATCCCCGATAGTCTTCCCGCAGGCCACGAGGATGCATGAACTCGTCCCGGAGAAGTTCAACACGATAGGGGTGAAACTCGCGAGAAAGGCCGCCGTCCCGGTCATCCCCTTCGCATTGAAAACAGATTTCTGGGGAAACGGGAAAATTATCAAGGACCTGGGTCCCATAGGCAGAGCCAGCAGGAAGATATTCTTCGAATTTGCACCCGCCATGACAGTCTCCGGAAGCGGCAAGGACGAACATGAGAGGATAATCTCCTTCATCAAGGCGAAACTCGCGGAATGGGAAGAGCCCCGCCAGGTAAATATTCACTGAACTATGCCAGTGTCCAGAACTGTAAATAACTTGAAACAATTGTTTGCTATGCCATATTGCCTCATTTTCCCCCGAAAGAACGAGAGGTGGATATGGCTCGTCCGATAAGCAGATTGAGTTTGTCTCGGGAGGAAAAAGCTGAACTGCTCCGTCGTGTCAA
>DYMC01000234.1 GCA_020721745.1 Lentisphaera sp.
TATCACCAGATTTTCCACGTTTTATTTCAACTTATTTACGATGCATGACACTAGGTTAATATCAATCTCCTGCATGATCTTCTCGTCGAGGAGAGGGACTGCATCGAGGGCTTTGATATTCTCCTTGAGCTGGGACTTTTTCGATGCGCCCAGTATGACTGTGCTGACATTCGGGTTCTTGAGGCACCAGGCTATCGCCATGCATGGCAGGCTGACGCCGATTTTCTCCGCGATTTTCGCAAGTTTTCTGGTCTTTGCGATTTTCGCGCGCCCGTCCTCCGAGAGGACTCTTTCCCTGAGCCATTCGTAGCCTGGGAGTTCGAGGCGCGAGTCCTTCGGGATTCCGTCGTTGTATTTTCCGGTCAGTATTCCGGTGGCCAGTGGCGACCATGTAGTGGAGCCGATGCCGAATTCGCTGAAGACAGGTGCGTATTCCACCTCGAAGCGCTCCCTGCACAGGAGATTGTATTGCGGCTGCTCCATTGTCGGGCCGACCAGTCCAAGGCGCTCGGATATCCTGAAGGCCTCTGTGATTTGCTCGGCGGACCATTCGCTGGTGCCCCAGTAGAGGATCTTGCCCTGCCCGACGAGGGTGTTCATGGCCCGGACGGTCTCCTCTATCGGCGTATCCGGATCCGGTCTGTGGCAGAAGTAGAGGTCGAGGTGGTCGAGTCTGAGCCTTTCGAGGGCCTGGTCGCATGCCTCCTGGACGTGCTTTCTGGAAAGTCCTTTCTGCGTGGGCAGCGGGTTCTTCTTCGAGCCGAAGAAGACCTTGCTCGATACGATGAAGGAATCGCGGGGCCATCCGAGTTTTTTCAGGGCCTTGCCCATTATCTCCTCGGAGTCACCATTGGCGTACCCCTCGGCATTGTCGAAGAAATTTATCCCGTGGTCGTATGCCGTCTTCATCAGTCCGACAGCCTCCGACACGCCGAACTGTGTCCCGAAAGTCACCCATGAGCCGAATGAGAGCTCGCTCACCTTCAAGCCCGATCTTCCAAGTCTTCTGTAGTTCATATCGAATCTCCTTGACAGTCGGATACTATAGCCCCCTGTGGCGAAATTTCGACCCGGGCGAGTATAGTATGGGATGAAGAATCGTTTTTCGGCATTCTGCGTGGCGGGAACGAATTCCGGATGCGGCAAGACTACCGTGTCGCTTTCCGTGATGTCGGCGTTGTCACGCCGCGGGCTCCGCGTTGCGCCGTTCAAGTGCGGCCCCGACTACATAGATCCTTCCTATCACGCCGCGGCGACCGGGTCGGTGTCGGTGAACCTTGATTCGTGGATGATGAGGAGGGGCGGCGTTGTCGAATCCTTTGGACGGAATGCCGCCGGGGCCGATGTGGCCGTGCTCGAGGGTGTGATGGGGCTTTTCGACGGTGCGGGAGCCGCGTCGCCCGAGGGCAGCACCGCGGAATGCGCGAGGATGCTCGGCATTCCTGTCGTTCTGGTGGTGGATGCCTCTGGAATGGCCGGGAGCATCGCTGCGCTTGTGCGGGGCTATTCCAAGTTCGACGCGGGGACAAGGATATGCGGGGTGATAGCGAACAAGGTTGGAGGGGAGTCTCATGCGAGGATTCTATCGGAGTCGTTGCGGACATGGAATCTGCCGCCGTTGCTCGGGGCCATCCCGGCTGACGGAAGTTTTGCCATTCCCGAGAGGCATCTGGGCTTGCTTCCCTGGGCGGAGAACAGAAAAAAAAAGGAATTCTTCGATGCTCTCGCCGGAATCGCGGAGGAATGCATTGACATTGATCGCGTTCTGCGATTTTCGCAGATTGCGAGGCCGTTGTGCAAATTGATGCCGTATCCAGAGCCCAGGAGGATTGTTGCGGTTGCCAGGGACGACGCGTTCACGTTCTACTATGCGGACAACATCCACCGGATGCGGATGGCCGGATTTGATTTTGTGGAATTCTCCCCTATTCGCGACAGGAGGGTTCCTGCGGGCGCGGACGTGCTCTACGTTGGCGGAGGCTTCCCGGAGATTTTCGCAAAGGAGCTTGCGGCTAACCGGGAGATGCGCAGGAGCATGAAAGCCTTTGCGGAATCCGGGCGGCCAGTCTACGCCGAATGCGGCGGACTCATGTATCTGGGGGAAAGCCTGGAGGACTCCCGGAAGAGGAAGTTCCCCATGTGCGGTGTGATCCCAGGGAAAACCCGGATGACAGGCGGCAGACGCGCCCTGGGCTATCGTGAGGTCGAGGCGCTGCATGACATGCCTTTCTGCCGGAAGGGCGCGGTGTTCAGAGGGCACGAGTTCCACTGGAGCGAATTCATCCCGTCGAGGAAGCTGGAGCCGCTTTTCAGGTGCAAGGACAGCCGCGGCAGGGGCTGGCTCGACGGCATCCGCATCAACAATGTCTCCGCGAGCTACATGCACCTGCACATGGGCGTCCTGGCCAAAGGCCGGATAATCCGGGCATAAGCCCTCCCGCAGACTTCCGCTCCAGGTTATCCAACCCGTTCTCCTGCGTCGTTCAACCGTTCTTCCGATGCGGGAACTGGAATCCTCATCGTCCCCCTCTACGAAAAAATTCAAAAAAAAATGAGGACAGCTCTTGCATTTTCCGGTAGTTGCAGTATAATTGAGTTCAGGAAACAAAATATGTGGGAGGTGTTCTATGAAAACGAAGAAGAAGAAAGTTGAAATGGCTCTGTTTGCTGTCTC
>DYMC01000024.1 GCA_020721745.1 Lentisphaera sp.
CGGCGTAAAAATGGAGGGACGCGCTTGCGCGTCCGGAGTTTTGCAATTGGCTCGCAATAATATACTGGCACCGGTGCTTTTCACTTCAAAACAAGAGAGGAAAATGATAACATCAAAAATAAAAGGGCTTAACGACAAATTCGGAATTTCTGGATGCCTCAAATTTGAAAAGACGAAAGGTGATTTTATCTCCGTGAAGATAAAAAATACCTTCGCGGAGGCGGAAATTTCGCTGCACGGAGCTCACGTGATGAGTTTTATCCCACATGGCAATCGTGACGTTCTGTGGATAAGCAAGCATAGTTATTACGAGGATGCGAAACCGATACGAGGCGGCATTCCCGTCTGTTGGCCGTGGTTTGGTGCTCATCCAAAGGAGCAGACGCTTCCATCGCACGGATTCGTCCGTCTCTTTGACTGGGAAGTGGAAGGCACCTTTATTCTCGACAACGGAGCGACTCAAGTTAGGCTTGGGATTTCGGGTGGCGAAAAGTATGAAAAATTCTGGAACTATCCATTTTCCCTGGGGATAATAGTCACCGTTTCCGAAAAACTTGAAGTAGAATTGATTGCGACTAACGCTGGGACGAGGACATTCTCATGCACAGCCGCATTGCATAGTTATTTTAATATAAAATCCATTTCAGATGTTTTCGTGGAAGGATTGGATGGATGCGAATATATCTCCACCGTCGGAGGATTGAATAAGCAGGGTATTCAAAAAGGAAATATTCACTTCAATTCCGAATTTGACAACATTTATCTGAACACTACCTCCGATTGCCTGATCCATGACCCGGGATTCAAACGAAAAATCCGCGTCTCAAAATCCGGAAGTCGAACAACCGTTGTATGGAACCCGTGGATTGCGAAATCCGCAAAAATGCCGGATTTCGGGGACGATGAATACAAAAGAATGCTTTGTGTGGAGGCCGTGAACACATCGAATGATACGATTAACATCGCTCCCGGGAAAAGCCACTCGCTGAAAACTGCGATTAAAACAGAAAACCTATAAAAAGAAAAAATATAAACACTTTATTGTCATGGGGTTAGGCATAAACGCGATTTTTGGCTGCTTTTTCTAGGTTGAATCCCTGCCCCGGAGAAGCGCCATCCGGGGTTGACTTGAGCCGTTGACGCTGTATTTTCTCCCCCTGAAAAAAGCGGATGCACGATCCGGGGCATCCGGCTCAAACCAACGTGAACAATCTGGGAAAAATGAAGAAAATATTCCTAGCGTCGGCACTCGTTTCAACCATGTCCATGGTCTGGGACATCGGAGCCCAATCCTCTTTGAACTCCATCCTGGCGACAGTTGACGGAGACCCGATAACCCTCCTCGACGTGATATCGGGCACGAACGAACGGGAGGAGAGGATATCGTCGGTCTATTCAGGTTCCGCGCCCGCCGGCGAGATCGAGAAGATCAGGAGGGATGCGCTCGAGGAGATCATTGACGACAAGTTGCTTCTCGCGGAATTCAAAAGGAGAGGCTACAAGGTGCCACCACAGATGGTGGAAAGGATGATAGACTCCATCGCTTCCGAGATAGCCGAGGGAGACAGGCGCAGGCTCTCTGAACTAGCCGAGAAGAACAAGATGTCCATTGAGAAACTCCGCAGAAAAGCCGAGGATAGAGCCGCCATCGAGCTGATGGTGAACGAATTCTGCTCAAGGCACATAAGCGCATCCCCAAAAGAGGTCCGGGAGCGGGCGTCAATGTCGAAGGCTGCCGGCATCGGCGCACCCAAAGTGGAACTGCTCGTCATCTTCATAGGCAAGGATGCCGAGGGCGAGACCGCCAAGGCCGAACTCGTCAGAAAGATCGGCGAGGACGTGAAGCGGAACAACAAAAATATATTCGCCACACTTGCGAAGCTCTATTCCGAAAGCAACAGCGCGTCCAAAGGCGGCAACCTTGGATGGGTCGAGAAGGACAAGCTCAGGCCCGAGTTCGCCAAGGCGCTCGAAGGGTTGGACACAGGAAAGGCCGTGGGGCCGATCGAGACCCCGGAGGGCAGCTACTTCCTCTTCCTAGCCGGAGCGGAAAGCGGCACCAGAGCGCCCAAGGACGACGCCCTCGCGCTCGACGAGGCCAGAAAGGCGATACTCGACGAGAAGAGAACGGCGGCGAAAAGGGATTTCGTCTCCGGGCTCCGCAAGAAGGCAATAATAAGATATTTCCAATGAGGATTCATGGAAGTATTCCTCCGCGATGATAGGTTCGATGGCATCCTGTCGGAGAACGGGATAGTCTCCCCGCAGCTGCTCTGGAGCCTGAAGGGAGAGGATGCCAAGAAGAAGACAGAGGCCAGACAGATAGAGAGGATATGCCTGCGCCACGGCCCGGAGAAGGCCGAATTCTACCTCAAGAGATACAATCCCATCCCGCTCATGGAGATAATCAAGAACCGCATTGCCCTCAAACCAGTCTTCACCGACGGCGCCATCCACGAATGGAAGGCCCTCAAGGCTATCGAGAAACTGGGGATCCCGGCCCCAAAGACCGCCGCCGCCGCGAAATTCGCGGACGGCAGAAGCTGTATCCTCACACTCGGGATAAAAAACTACTCCAGGGCATCGGATATCCTCTCGGACCCAGCCACCCCGCAGCGACGCAGGGAGCGCATAATCGGGAGGATCGCTGAAATCGCAGGCAGATTGCATTCGGCTAACATCGCCCACCAAGATCTCTATCTCCTGCATTTTTTCGTGACCGAGGCCGAAGACGACAAGGTCCACCTCATAGACCTGCAGAGGGCGATACTGTCGGAGAACCCTCTTCCGGACAGATGGCTCTCCAAGGATCTCGCCCAGTTGCTGTTCTCCTCCAGAGGGGTGGTGACGGAAAGGGAGATAGCTATTTTCAAATCCGAATACGCCAGACACGTGCCCGGGGAGAAGAGCAGCAGGCTCTGCCGGAGGATAGCCGCGAAGGCCGACTGGATGCATAGGCGCAACTCGAAGAAGTCGCCGAAGCGGAGGGAGTCTGCACGAAAAATGCCTCTTTTTTCTCGATGAATCTTGAAAATTACGGATACGCAATGTAGATTTGGGCGTTTAATTCGTGTTGGATTGGAGTTAGTTTCGGAATAATGACGAAATTCCGGGGAGATTGAACCACCATGCCTGAACTAGTATGCAGAGGATGCGGAGGCATCGTCGACACGGAAGGCATAGAGCCCTTCACCCTCTGTGAATGCTCCGACTGCGGCTCGGAGATAATAGTCCCACTCCAGCTCGGATACCTGCTTCTCGAAAGACCATTCGGCGTGGAGAACCACATCAGCATATACGATGGCTTCGACAAGGGACAGAACATGGATTCGGAGATATTCATCCTCGACAAGGGATGCCCCGAATACGGCAAGTTCTTCGCTCTGGCCAAGGAGGACGCAGTCGCCCTCTCCACCCTGAAACACCCCAACATATGCCCCATACTCAACTACGGCGAGGTCGAGGGGCAATTCTTCGTGACATATCCGAAGATGGATGGGTATCCGCTCTCCGACTATTCCCCCGAGACACAAGGGTTGCTCGACATCAAAAAGGTGGTGGATGTCCTCCAGGCTGTTGCCCTCGGAATGGCGGTTGCCCACCACAAGGAGTTCCCCCACCACGATATCTGCCCGAGAAACATCCACATAGATGCCAGAGGGAACGTCAGGGTGAAGAATTTCTTCAAGTCCCGCTTCATCTACAACCTGCTCCAGAGCAAGGAGGAACTCACCTCCTCCGTCTCGCCATACTTCATAAGCCCCGAAAAGGCGGAGAGCCGGGTGGAGGACAAGCGCGGCGATGTCTTCAGCTACGGCGTGGTCTTCTACTTTATGCTCACCGGCAAATATCCCTTCTCCGGCGCGACCGAGGTGGAGACGGTGTATTCCCGGGTGAAGAGGAAGGCCGCGAAGCAGGAGGACGTTTTCAACGAGGGCGGACGCAGGCTCAAGACCGCAGAGACCGTCGAATACATCCCGCCGCCAGCTCCATCCAAGTTGCGCCAGGATGTTCCGGAGGAGATAAGCTCCCTTGTGATGGAAATGCTCTCATACCATCCAGTTCAAAGGCCCAAGTTCACCGAGGTGCTCGCCGCAATCAACCTCTTCAAGGCAAAGGAGGAGAAGGAGACCATCGTCAAGTCCGCCCAGAAGCAGATGGTCCGCAAAGACACCAGCACCAAGACCAGGGCCATCCCAGTGATGAAGAACCTCGCCGGCACCGATCAGAAGAAGTCCCAGAAGAGGAAGCTGTTCAAGCTCTGAGGGCGCACACAGCCGTCGGCGCCCCCCCGGACGATCACAATCGTCGTAGAAGTTCAGAAAATCCCGTTGTTTTACTGAACTCCTACATATAGTGGAGCCTATTGAAAACCGCCTCCGGTTCCGTTACGGGCACTGGACTCCCGGAATCAATCAATGAAGAAGAAAAGTGAGACAGTTCCAGAAAAAGTGAAAAAACTGGCGACCCAAGTCCGCGAGGCTAGGGCGAGCCTATCCTTCCTTTGCGAAACTTGCGGGCTCTCCAGGAGAACCGGACGCGACGCGTCGTTCCTGAAGACCCTCTCCGCCGCCCTGAAGGCGGTCGAGGACGATCTCGCGACGCTCTCGAAGAATCCTAAAAGCTCGTCTCGCTTCAAATTCCTTCTCGACGAGGCTCCTGATTCGGTTGACCTCCTCAACAGACTGAACTCCGACTTCCTCGAATCCGCAAGCTGCGCCTCGGCCATATGGAAGACCATTTCATCCTCGCTGAAGATCCAGGCGAAGACCGCGTCCCGGGAAGCCATCTCCTCGTTGAGAATGAAGCTTGCCCACGCACAGAGGCTGATGTCCAACTCGGACAGGATACTCGCCGGATACGCCGCACTCCTTGAGTCAGAATGCAGTGGCGACGGCCTTCCGCGCCTGTCTCCTCCGGGATTCCCCGAGACAAGCCATGGGACAAGATCATTCCTAGATCTGGACATCGAATCCCTCCCCGATGAAGACCTCCTCGACCGCCTGGCCGGCATAGAGGACAGTTCCGAGGACGAACCCGGACGCAAGGTGCTGCGCAGGAGCGAAGGCGATTTCGTCGAGGTCGCGCTGGACAAACCGCGCCCCGTGGAGAAGTTCTTCGGATATCCCACGGCCAGGACCTTCTTCCGAAAATACCTCAGCTCCTTCGCGGAGGGAAGGGAGAATTCCCCCCTGCTGATAAGCAGCCTGCCCGGCCTCGGCAAGACACATTTCACCATCTCCTTCACATTCGCAATGCCAAATCTCACCCTCATCCTCTGCGAACCCGGCGACATCGAGAAGCCCCTCGAAAAGATCATAGGGGAGCTCTCCCTCAGGCCTAACAGGCGCTTCGTAATGTTCTTCGACGATGTTGACGCCCGCAAGATAAACTGGTACTACTTCAGGACCCACGTCGGCGGAACGTTCAATCTGCCACCAAACATCCTCGTCATCATAGCGTCCAACTACGAGTTCCCGGCAAACATCTCCAGCCGGGGAAGATGCTTCTCCTTCCCTCTCTTCGACGAGATAAACTGCATGGAGATGGTCCACGACTACCTCGTCTCCATCGGAATGAAAAGCCCCTCCAGGGAGCTCGTCTCCGTCATCGCGGCAGACTACGTGGAGGAGTACGGACAGCGCGTCTTCGAGGAGCTGAGCCCCAGGACCCTGGTGCGCTACCTCGACAAGTTCGGGGCCGACACCCAGAAAAGGATAAAGCTCCTCAACATCTCGCACGACAAAGTCGTGCCAATGCCGGAGGCCGCATTGTTCTACGAGACGAACCAGAAAGTAATACAGCGACTCAAGGAAAGCGTCTAGGACGAGCCGAGCTGATTTCAAAACTCCGCATTCAGAGTGAATCTGTCGGAGTTCACAACTTTAGTTGTGTCTTATTGTCAATAAGATACACAGCTGAAGCTGTGAACTCCAACGTTGAAATCAGCTCATTGAGGCAACTCTGAAATTGCCTCGAGCCAATTCAGATTACAAGGAGAAGACCGCATTATGACTAGAAATCCATCGCAGGCCCTGGCAATTCTGTCGGCATTGTTCCTCTCTGTCAATGCCTTCTCCGGCGCAAACGACCTGGATTCGATAGAACAGCTCTCGGCAAACTGCGCAAAAAACCTCAACACCGCATTTGTCCTCGGAAGGGACTCCGATGCGAGGAAGAACTTCGAGGCCGACCTCAAGGAAATCCGAGCCGCATGTGGAAGAGTCCAGAAGGACATCAACGACAAGAGGCTCGGTATAAACGTCATATCCGACGCAAACTTCATCGCCGAGGCGTTCGACAGAATCAAGAAGATGAAGCAGCTCGCCCCCACCCACTACCTCTACGACAACATCAAGCACGCCTTCACCGAACTCGACCTCAGGATGAAGGATGTCCGGGAAACTGGCCTATATGTCAACAATCCACCGGCTCCCGTGATGAGAAGCAAAGACTACATGGTCGAGCTGGAATATCTTCTGGAAAAGTTCTCGAAGCAAAATGATGACGTGACGTTCTACAAAATAAAGGGTTCAAGGATATTGTCAACGAACGAGAAGGATGTCTCCAGAATCTCCTTCCTCGCAGGAAAGGTGCAACAAGCCATCAACGCGCACGGTTCGAAGCTACCTCCGCTGACACCAGAGGCCAACGCCATGAACGCAGCCTTCCGCAAGATCGTCAACAACGTCACCGACAGGAACCCCAAGGACATCGCCGCGTGGAAGAAAGCCATCGAAAACATGAAGTTCACCATCAGAAGTGCGAAAAAAGAGGGCATCGAGTCCCCGGTGAAATAAAAAAAAAGCGCCGGGATGAACCGGCGCTCCCCGACAACTTCCTCCTCCGCTATTTCTTCAATATCGCGTCAAGATCCTCTTCCGCTGTCTTTGTCGGCATGATGTTGAACTTCTCGACCAGGACGTTCAGAGCGGCCGGCGAAATGAATGCCGGGAGGCTTGGCCCGAGCCTTATGTTCCTGATGCCGAGATGCAGCAGTGTCAGAAGTATGCACACGGCCTTTTGTTCATACCACGAGAGTATCATGGAGAGCGGCAGGTCGTTCACCCCGCACTTGAACGCGTCGGCAAGCGCCACCGCAATCTTTATCGCGGAATACGCGTCGTTGCACTGTCCGCAGTCAAGAAGGCGCGGAATCCCGCCGATATCACCGAACTCGAGCTTGTTGAAGCGATATTTGCCGCACGCAAGCGTGAGTATGACACAGTCCTTCGGGACCTTCTCCGCAAATTCAGTGTAGTAGTTCCTGCCCGGCTTCGCCCCGTCGCATCCTCCGATGAGGAAGAAGTGCCTGATCTTCCCGGCCTTCACGGCATCAATCACGGCTCCGGCAACGCCGAGGACGGCCGCATGACCGAATCCGACAGTGATGCTTTTCTCCGGGGCGTCTTCGCCAAAGCCGGGAGCGGCCAAGGCGGCGTCAATGACGGCTCTGAAGTCCTTGCTGCCATCGGCATCGGTCTTGATGTGCATCACGCCAGGCCATGCCACGAGACCGGTGGTGAAGATGCGGGCCTTGTAGCTGTCCTTCGGCTTCTGTATGCAGTTGGTCGTCATCAGAATGGCTCCGGGGAATTCGTCAAACTCCTTCCTCTGGTCCTGCCAGGCGCCACCGTAGTTCCCGACCAGATGCTTGAACTTCTTCAACTCCGGATATGCATGGCACGGAAGCATTTCGCCATGCGTATAGATGTTTATGCCCTTGCCCTCGGTCTGCTCCAGAAGATCGTGCAAGTCCTTCAAGTCGTGACCGGACACAAGTATAGCCTTGCCTGCGACGGGCGTGATGCGCACCTTGGTCGGCTCAGGATTGCCGTATCTGCCCGTGTTCGCGGCATCAAGCATTCCCATGACCTTGAGATTGAACTCACCCACCTTGAGCGCCATGCCCAGAAGCTGCCCGATGTCCTTCGGATTCGATGCGAGGAAGTCCAGTGTCTCGACGAAGAACTTGTAGACCTCATTGTCCTCCTGCCCGAGGATCGCCGCGTGGTCTGCGTAGGCCGCCGTCCCCTTCAATCCATACACGATCAATTCCTGGAGGCCGGAGACGTCGGGGCCGTTCGCATTGATGGACTTTTCTATCGAAACTTCCCGGGCCTGCTTCAGAAGTCCGGCTCTGTCGGATGCAAGCTTGAGCTGCGCCGGCCCCTTCAGCGCCTCGACATCAACCCCGCTTTTCTTCGCAAGCTCTTTCGCCTTCCCAATGATTTTTTCCCCCTTGCGGATGATCGTCTCGATCCTCGCCGGATCGAAGTTCACATTTGTAACCGTCGTGAAAAGCCCCTCGACCACGAAGCGACCCACCTCCTTGTCCTGCGCCCCTTTCTGCGCCGCCCTCGCGGCGAACTGAGACACGCCTTTAAGGACATGTATCAGCAGATCCTGCAACGCCGCCGTGTCCGGATCCTTTCCGCAGACTCCGAAGCTCACGCACCCTTTTCCTCCCATTGTCTGTTCGCACTGATAGCAGAACATCGCACACCTCCACTTTGTTTGTTGATTTTTAGATTTAACGATTTTGATGCAAGATGCAGAATATGCTCATGCGCCCTTCCCACATATCATAGTGAGGAGCATTTTAAATTTCGATGTCGCTCTGACCGCATGTGGGACATTTGCGGGCATTATTATAGCCTGTCCCTCGGACAGCTTGTGCGCAATTCCAGCTATTTTGAATTCTCCCTCCCCTTCGACAACATTTACCAGCGCGTCGAACGGCGCCGAATGCTCGCTTAGCTTTTGCCCGGCGTCAAATGCGAATGCTGTGACGGAACCGGCATCGTTGTCAACCAGCTCCCTGCTGACTATCGCCCCTTGCGAATACTCCACGGTGTCCTTCACCTTTACTGGATTCTCAAGAATCTTTCCATCTCTCATGTTCCATCTCCTTCTTTTGCAATTTCAAATCTCAAATTTGAGATTTGCTTGCAAGGGAAACTTATTCTTCCTCTTCCGGTTTTATCGAGCCGTCAATCCCGATCACCACCACCTTGAGAGGGATGTTCTTTCCGGAAATCCGCCTTGCCTCCCTTGCGAAATTCGCAATCCCTCCACAGCAGGGAACTTCCATCCTCACCGCAGTGATGCTCTTCACATCATTCCCGGAGATTATCGCGGCGAGCTTTTCCACATAGCCGTCGCTATCGTCGAGCTTCGGACATGCAATGATGAGCTTCTTCCCTGCAAGAAACTGAGTATGGAAAGCCCCGAAAGAGAACGCGCTGCAGTCGGCCGCGAGCAGAATATCCGCCCCTTCCCAGTATGGTGCATTCTCCGGAACCAGATGAAGCTGTATCGGCCACTGAGCAAGCGCAGACTGCGCAGCCGCAGGATTATTTTCAGTTTTTTTATGAGCAGGACTGAACGAGAAGGCCTTCATACCGGGACAACCGGTATGAGCTTCCCCACCATGCGAACGGGCGGGGGCTTCTTTTTTTGCAAGCATTTTCTTGACCGCTTTTTCGTCAAATTCCTTCGCCTCCCGCTCCTCGATAGTTATCGCCCCGCATGGACATTCCCCTATGCACGCACCGAGCCCGTCGCAATAAATGTCGCTCACGAGCCTCGCCTTGCCTTCCACCATCTTTATCGCGCCCTCCGCACAGGCATTGACACAGAGACCGCAGCCGCTGCACTTCCTCTCGTCTATCTTGATTATCTTCCTTTTCATCTTTTTCCTCTTTTTCCTTTTATTGCGATGTCCTCGAGGCTGGTGTCCTTCAGGTATCCGTAAAGCTCCTTGTTGATTTTAGCGAGAAGTCCGCCCATCACACATTTTTCGCCGAAACAGAATTTCTTCTTCAGAAGACATTGATTGAGCGAAAGGCTTCCTTCCGTCACGCTGTAAATATCGAGAAGAGCAACCCTGCCAGGCTCTTTCGCCAGAACGAACCCCCCTGCAGGCCCCCTGTCCGATTCAAGCAGCCCCGCCTTCACGAGCCGCTGCATCACCTTCGAAAGATGATTCCTCGATATCCCAAAGGTCCTTGCTATTTCAGCGGAGGAGGTCTTTTCCCCGCGGCCCCGCCCGGCAATCAGCGCCAAGGCGTGTATCGCTATCGAGCCAGCCTCGCTTATCCTCATAAGTGGATTCATCTGCTGATCCCATTTCTTGTTTTATTTTGGTATTATAATACCATAATACTTGTTAAAGTCAAGCGCGCCAGTCAATTTTTTTTTATTTTTCTTCCAAGCCCTTGAAGAAGAGCGGGAAAATGCCATGAACTGCAGAAAATTCGGAGAGATGTCCATCGAGATCGTTGGCTTGCCAGTGGAGATGTGGCCCGTTTTTCGCGCGAAAAACGGGCTCGCTCTCCGCAAATTTGTTTTTTTCACATCCCGCCTCTTGACTTTTAACCGCCCCAGTCTATTTTGATGTCGTAATTTTGAAATTGCCTCAGATAAATATAAAAAAATAAAAAATAAAAAAATCAATGATTAAAAAAAAATCAGTATGTTTAGGAGTTTGTCCTATTGGAAAGTTTGTATTTTCCAATGAGGATGCAATAATTCAAAAAAACAAAATATTAAAAAAACTCAATGAATGGAAAATAAAATATATATCCCTTGATGGTATTTTAACTGATGGACTTGTAAAAGATCAATCTCAAGTTGATTTAGTAGTCAGTTATTTTAAAAAAGAAAAGATCGATGCTTTATTTATACCGCATTGTAATTTTGGTACTGAGGGAGCAGCAGGAATGATCGCGAAAGAGCTCCATCTTCCTACATTACTTTGGGGACCAAGAGATGAAGCTCCATTGGCTGATGGAACAAGGCTCAGAGATTCTCTATGTGGTATGTTTGCAACAAGCAAGGTTCTTTATAAATTAAGAGTTCCATTTACTTATATTGAAAATTGCAGAGTAGATGATATTCAATTCAAGAAAGGTATAGATCTTTTTATTGGTGCGGCTTCTGTTGTTAAAGCCATGGGTAGTATGAAAATAGGTCAAATTGGTGTTAGAATTGATTTTTTCTGGTCAACAATCATCAATGAAAGCGAGCTACTCGATAAGTTTGGTATTCAAATACTTCCTATTGATATGGTTGAATTCATAAATAAAATTAAGAACCGTTCAAAAAAAGACAGAGCAAAGTATAAAAAAGAACTTTTAGAAATTAAGAAATGGCTAACGATTGAAGGACTGAGTAGTGATGAACCACTATTTAATAGTTTAGCATATAGAGATGAACTTATTCAATTGGCTGTTGAGAAGGGTCTGGACGCAATTTCAATTCAAAGCTTTAGCTCTATCCAAAATGAATTAGGTGGTGCCACAAGTATGGCTGAGTCATTGGCTAATGATAGTGGCATTCCAATAATAGATGAATCAGATATCCATGGAGCTATTAGCTCTATATTAATTGAGGCAGCTAGTGGCACTAATGAATTGAGTTTTTTCCCTGATATTACAATGCGCCATCCTGTAAATGATAATGCTGTTTTACTTTGGCATGCAACAGCTCCTTTATCATTACGTGATAAAAATTCAAAAATAAAACTTGCACCACCATGGATATTAAAAGGGCTTCCTGCAAGTAGCTTGCATTTTAAATTAAAGGATGGCCCTTTAACAATATGTAGATTTGATGGAGATAATGGTAGGTATGTGCTTGGTATTGGTGAAGGCCATACAGTATCTGGACCATATACACAGGAATTTTATACTTGGATGGAAGTTAATGACTGGAGAAAATGGGAAAAAATTTTAATGGAAGGCCCTTTTATACATCATTCTTCCGCAATTTATGATCATTGCGCAGATATACTGCAAGAGGCATGTAAATATATTCCTGAAATTATTCCAATAAGATTTGATAAATAGAGCCGATTGCAAAACTCCGTTCGAGTTTGGGTTTAGCGAGCTGAAAATCCCAAGACCGTAACTGCGCGACCCAAACTAAAAAATAATGGTATCTATGAAGGCAGTGATATTTTGAGCGCTGTCAACAGGGTTCTGTTTTTCTTGGAAATTTCCAGGAGGAAGCGCTTCCCCAACTTTGTGAATACGGCCTTTATTTTCTGCAGTTGGATGAAACTCATACAACCTCCATGATTTTAGATTGCATAGAGTATATATGGTATCTATGACATTTTCAAGGGCTGAAAGAATAAAAAAAGGAGTTTTTTCAACGGGGGGGAATAGATACCATCAAAAAATTATTTTAGGGCACTGAAGACGTGAGCCCGCCGGCTCTCCTGTGAAGAGAGGCGGACAAGCTTCGCAACGTCTCAAGAATGACGGGGTTCAGTGAATATTTACGATCCGACCGGCTCGTTTTAAACAAAATCTAACACATGATGGCAAATGCGAATTTCGCAGGGACCGCCTTGATCAGATATTGATCGAGGGGCCCCGGCCCGCAGCTTGCGCTGCCAAGCCCGCCCTGGAGCTTGTCCACATAGAGGTATATCCTGTCCTCCATCACCAAGTCTGTCGTGTGCCTGGCGTCGGTCAGATTCTTCAGGCTGCAATGTCTGGCGCTGAAGCTGAAGCATGGCATTCCCGCGAACCTGAGCCCCCTGCCCTTGGAATCCGCCAGAGCCATCCATCTGATGTCGCATCGGTTTCCGTTCTCCTGCGGATGGATGTAGTCCACGAAGAGCTCGGCAACCTTGCACGAGTGCTTTGCGAATTTCGCGGACTCCTTGCGGTCCTCGTAGTTCTCGTGCGGTCCGCGCCCGAACCACTCGACGGACTTGAAGTCCCCGGGCATGATCATCTCGAACCCGATCCTTGGCAGGCTGGGCAGGGACTTGTCCGGGAATACCTCGTGGGCGACCTCGACCAGCCCCGGGAAGGCTATCCTGTATCTTGTCCTGCACCTGAATGCGGGCTTGAGCGATTTCGCCGCCAGAAGGTATTCGGTGCGGAAGGTCAGGCCACCCTTGCCCTCGACAATCTCCGATTTGAGCATCTTCGGAATCAGCCTGTCGAGTCCGGCCTGGAGCCATTTCTGCCCGAGCCTCTCTCCGAACAACCAGTTGTCGTCGTTGTCGGTCGGCGCGCGCCAGAAATTGGCAATGGGGCCTTTCTCCATGAGAATCCTTCCGTCGGACGATATCGTCTCTATCCTGCCCCCGCGTTCGTTGATCGCGATCTGCAGTCTTCCGGCGGATATCCTTGTCTCCCCGCCTTTTCGCGAGACCTCCGGCGTCCCTGTTTTTTTCTCAAAAATATTGAAATTCGCCATTCCTGCATTGATCAGCTCGAACTGGGCCCATGCCAGCTCATGCCCGGCCGGAGCCCATTGGCACGCCTCCCTTGTCCTGAACGAGATGTCCAGCCACAGAGACGACCCCTTTGCCGGTCTGGCCCTGCACGGCTGTATCCGCAGCGTTTTTCTCGACCGGGCCGGGATCCCGGACAAGTCGAGCGCGACCTTCGAGAGGACTTTTCCGTCGTCGTCCCGGAAAGAACAGCTCGCTTCGATTCCAGAAAGATCAAGAAAATCATGGCGGTTGAATATCGTCAGCAAGCCTTTCGCCGCGTCATATTTCTCCACCCTGACCGGCTCGAGAATCTTCTTGTATTCGAGGAGGCACGGGTGCGGCCGCCTGTCCGGAAACACCATTCCATCTATGCAGAACTTGGAGTCGTTGGGGAAATCCCCGAAGTCGCCGCCATAGGCGAAGAACTCCTTTCCGTCCCGCTTCTGCCTGATCCCGTGGTCGCACCATTCCCAGACGCAGCCGCCGATCAGATTCTCGTGCGCCCAGATCGCGTCCCAGTATTCCTTGAGATTGCCCGGACTGTTGCCCATGGCGTGCGCATATTCACACATCACGTAGGGGCGCTTGTCCTTCCTGTCCTTCGCAATCTCGATCACCCGCTGGACAGTCGGATACATGTTGCTCCTGATGTCGGCCACCGGGCCTCCGTCGCCGTCCTTCGCCGAATGTTCTCCCTCGTAGTGTATCGGCCTCTTGTCGCGGCCGCGTATGTATTCCGCCATCGCATGGTGGTTCCGTCCAAATCCCGATTCGTTCCCGAGCGACCAGATTATCACCGACGCATGGTTCTTGTCACGCTCGAACATCCTCTCCGCCCTGTCCACGAAAGATTTCCTCCACATCGGGTTTCTCGCCGGAATGTCGGGCTCGTCGTAGCCAAACCCATGCGTCTCCAAATCCGCCTCGTCTATCAGATACATCCCGTATCTGTCGCACAATTCATACCACCTCGGATCGTTGATGTAGTGCGAAGTCCTCACCGCGTTGATGTTGTGGGTCTTCATCAGGACAATGTCCCGGACCATGTCGTCAACGCTCACCACGTGCCCGTTGTCCGGATGGCTTTCATGCCTGTTCACCCCCCTGAGCTTGATTGCGCTGCCGTTCACCAGCAGGGTGCCGCTCCTTATCTCGACCCTCCTGAAGCCGACATCGAAGGCTCTGGACTCCAGCGCCCTTCCAGCCCCGTCCCTGAGCGTCAATGCGAGCCTGTGGAGCTTCGGCTCCTCGGCGTTCCAGAGACGCGGCGACTCGATCTTCCGGGATGTCTTCACCTGCTTCCCCGCCCTGGCGCGGACATCGCCTTCGAATATCTGCTCCTTCAGGATGCGGCGGCCGGCGGGATCGAGCAGCTCCGCCTCCACGGACACGCTGGAGGCCGCGGCACCCAGATTCCGCAGATCCAAGTCCATCTGCAGATCGGCGTCGCGATATTTGGAATCGAGCTCGGTCCTTATGAACACGTCCCTGATGTATGTCCTTGGTGTCGCGAGAAGATAGACATCGCGGAATATGCCGGACAGACGCCAGAAGTCCTGGTCCTCCAGATACGACGCGTCGGACCATTGATAGACCTTCACCTCCACCGAATTCCTCCCCGGCTTCAGAAGACTTCCCGCTCGGAATTCCGACATCATGTGGCTTCCCTTGCTGAAACCGGCGAAGCTTCCGTTCACCCAGCAGTGGAACGCGCTGTCAACTCCTTCGAACACGAGGAAGGCCTCCATTCCTCTCCAGTCTTCCGGCAGGTCGAATTCACGACGATAGAGACCGACGGGGTTCTCGTCCGGAACCATGGGGGGGGTAAGGGGAATCGGATACTTCACGTTCGTGTATTGCGGCCTGCCATGCCCCTTCATCTGCCAGTTCGAAGGGACCTCGATCCTGCCAAATGACGAGAAATCCGTTTTTGCCGGAAAGCTGTCGCTCTCGTCGCAGGGCGATTCGCAGTATTTGAAATTCCATTCCCCGCCGAGCAGGAGAAAGCGGTCGGAATCCTCCCTGCACCGCGCCCCGAGGGCGGCCGCGGAATCCGCAAACGGTATCGAATAGGCCCTCGCCTCCTCGCGGTTGACATGCAGCAGATCCGGATTCTCCCAGTCGTTGCGCTTCTTCATTTATTCCTTCCTCGCTGTTGATTGTCAAAATCTAAAAGCTAACCCCCGGCCCGATTTTTTCAAGAGCCCCCCGCGAGCGCCTCCTTGCAAAAAGACTTTTTGCTTTTCAACTTGCGCAAAAGCCAATCGCAGAGTATTTTTCGGGACGCAAAAGCGCTCATTGACTGCTATCATCACAAAAAAGAGGATCCGTGATGAACTACATTCTCAGAAACGGCAGGGTTGTTGATCCATCGAGAAAGATCGACGAGAAGATGGACATCGGGGTTAGGGACGGCAGGATATGCGAGCCGGGAAAGACAGGAAAGGCCGAGAAGATAGACCTCAAGGGACTCGTGGTGACACCAGGGCTGATAGACCTGCACGTGCATCTGCGGCAGCCCGGCAGGAACGACAAGGAGACTATCGAGACAGGCACGAAGGCGGCCGCGGCCGGCGGGTTCACGACAGTTGTCGCAATGCCGAACACATCGCCCTGCGCGGACACCCCCGCGACCATCGAATACATCAGGCTCCTGTCCGAGCGCGAAGGCCTCGTGAACGTCCTGCCATGCGCGGCGATGACAAAGAACCAGGAAGGCAAGGAGATGACCAGCATCGGCAGTCTCAAGAAGGCCGGCGCGGCCGCGCTCTCCGACGACGGCAGGTGCGTCCAGAACCACGAGATAATGCGCCACCTCATGGAATATTCCAAGTCCTTCGGAATACCGATCCTGGACCACTGCGAGGACGAAGTGCTCTCCGCAGGAGGCATAATGCACGACGGCCGCTGGTCCGTCCTTCTCGGCATAAGGGGGCAGACCGCCGCATCCGAGGAGCTGATGGTCTCGCGGGACGCCATCCTCTCGGAGCATACCGGATGCCCCATACACATACAGCACGTCTCAAGCAGGGGATCGGTGCAGATATTGCGCGACGCCCGGAAAAGAGGACTGAAGATCAGCGCCGAGGCGACCCCGCACCACATATCACTCACCGACGAGACGATGAAGACCTTCGACTCGAACTACAAGGTCAACCCTCCGCTCCGCTCCGAGGAGGACAGGCAGGCGCTGATCGCCGCCCTCAAGGACGGCATCATAACAGTCATCTCCAGCGACCACGCCCCACATACCGAGACGGAGAAGCTCGTCGAGCTCGACAACGCGCCCTACGGAATCATCGGAATAGAAACCGAACTGGCGGTCTGCCTGGAAGAGCTTTATCACGGCGGCATACTGACCCTCCCGGAGCTGATCTCAAAATGGACCGTCGGCCCGGCGGAAGTCCTCGGCATCAAGGCCGGAACGCTGGAGCCCGGCTCCGTGGCCGACATAACAATTTTCAACCCGGACAAGGCTCACGTGATAGACAAGGAGAAATTCTTCTCCAAGTCGCGCAACACTCCCTTCCACGGGAAGAAAGTCCGAGGACAGCCCATCGCCACAATGGTAAGAGGCAGATTCGTCTTCAGCCGCATATCCTCGGTGGAAGGGGTTATTTGAGGATACACCCGCCACGCTGAAAGCGTTGGCGGGCAGGATGGGAGATGGGCAGGATAGCGACAAATTACTAACCCGTTTTTCGCGCGAAAAACGGGCGAGGCCGAAGGGGACGCGCCCCGATGCCCTATCGGGATCGGGATCACGAGACTTGCGCGTCCGGAGTTTTGCAATTGGCTCAACAGAATATATCTATTGGCACATACGGAAGAACGGGGCGACGGAAGAACGGATTCACACTCGAGTGTGAACCCGTTATGCCCGAAGAAAAAAAAAGCGGATCAGTCATTGATGGACTGGTCCGCTTGTAAAATAAACCCGGCGCCGTGCTACTCTCCCGCACTCTTAATTGTGCAGTACCATCGCCGCTGAGACTCTTCACGGCCGTGTTCGGAATGGGAACGGGTGTTTCCTTCTCGCTATGGACACCGGGAAACTCGATTCGGAGGCCGCATCGGCCCCCGAATCAAAAGGATGGAGAAAAAGTGGCTTGCAACTTCGACCATATGCATTCTTTTCTCGCCGGGGAAGATTGCTCTCCCCGCGTCGGGAAAAAAATGGTCAAGCCGAACGGCCGATTAGTACTGGTAAGCTGAACACATTGCTGTGCTTGCACTTCCAGCCTATCAAGGTGGTGGTCTACCACCGGCCTTCAGGGATATCTCGTCTTCGGACTGGCTTGGCGCTTAGATGCTTTCAGCGCTTATCCTTCCCGCACATAGCTACCCGGCGGTGCCGCTGACACGACAACCGGAACACCAGAGGTGCGTCATTCCCGGTCCTCTCGTACTAAGGAATGTTTCCGTCAAATATCCTACGCCCGCAGTGGATAAGGACCGAACTGTCTCACGACGTTCTGAACCCAGCTCGCGTACCGC
>DYMC01000025.1 GCA_020721745.1 Lentisphaera sp.
CTTACCTTCCTTACCTCTGTGTAAAAAAAAAGAATTTTAACAAATCGCTTCAGGTCTGTTTTTCGGGGTCTGCCCCCAAAACTTAAAATATTTATCTATGAAAAAAGAAAAGGAATAGGGACGGATCCCGTAAGCAGTAAATATGCAAAAAATAGTCCTGATAGATTCCTTCGCCCACATCTACAGGGGTTTCTACGCCCTGCCCCCGCTCAACAACTCCTCGGGCATGCCAACCAATGCGATTTTCGCATTCGCCAAGACACTGCTTTTCGTGGAGAAGAATTTTCCGTCCAGCCATGGAGCCGCGGTCTTCGACAAGGGCAGGCCGCTGGCCCGCCTCAAAATCGCGCCGGACTACAAAGCCACCCGTCCACCCACTCCGCCTGATCTCCTGCGCCAGATTCCATACGCGAAACAGATCGCGGAGGCCTTCGGATGGAAGGTCGCCGAATCGGACGACACAGAGGCCGACGACATAATTTCGGCGCTCTGCGCGAAATTCGCAGGGACAAGCATAGACATTGTCAGCAACGACAAGGATCTCGCGCAGCTCGTAAACGACAATGTCCAGATGCTGGTTTCCTCCAAGGACGGGGGGCTATCGCGGATGGACAAGAGCGGGGTTCTTGCGAAATTCGCGGTTCGCCCGGAGCAGATTGTTGACTACCTGTCGCTGGTGGGGGACAGCAGCGACAACATCCCCGGCGCCCCGGGAGTGGGACCGAAGACGGCGGCCAGGCTTCTGGAGGAATTCTCAACCCTTGAAAACCTCCTCGCCAATATCCAGTCCGTGAAGGGGGAGAAGGTCAAGGCTTCGCTGTCCGAATCGGCCCAACAGCTTATCAAGAACAAGCTGCTCATCAAGCTGCCAGCGAGCACTCCATTCTCTGAAACGGCGGACATTTCGGCGATGGAAAGAAGACGGCCTGACATGAATATACTCGAAGGACTCTGCGAAGAACTCGAATTGAAGAGCATCCTTGCGGAGATCAGACGGCACGCAGATGCGGTCGAGAAAGATAGAAAAGAGGAACCAAGCACATACACTCCGGACCTTTTCTGAAACACCGCCATCTACAATTAAAACGAGGTAATTGCAAAACTCTTTTCGCGGGCATGGCAACACGTGATTTCATACGTGTCAAGAGCATGCCCCTCCACGCCGATTTTTGCGAAAAATCGGCGTAAAAATGGAGGGACGCGCTTGCGCGTCCGGAGTTTTGCAATTGGCTCAAAACAAAAGTCCAATCGGTAGACTTTTCCCGCTCAGATCTTTGTCCGTGTGATCCCAGGGGGGCTGAGTTGAGAAAAAATTAAGTGTGCGCGCACTGAGATAGGTGCGCGGAGGCTCAACTCGCAAATTGTCTTTTCAGTGCTATCTTACGGGGTTTTTTCAAAAAAATATTCCCGGAGATGAATATGTCAAAATACAGAACGCACAAGTGCGGGGAGCTAAGAGCCTCCGATGTAGGAAAAGTTGCGAAAATCGCAGGCTGGGTGCACAGCGTCAGAGACCATGGCGGAATAATCTTCATAGACCTGCGCGACCACTATGGGATCACCCAGGTGGTGGTCAATCCCCAGATGGATTTCTACAGCAGCGCCGAGAACTGGCGCACGGAAAGCGTCATCGCTTTCTCAGGCAAAGTCGTGGCAAGAACACCTGAGACTGTCAACACAAAAATCGCGACAGGCGAGATAGAGCTCGTCGCCGAAACGATGGAGATTCTTGGCGAGAGCGACCCCCTCCCATTCCAGGTCGCACAGGACGATTCCGCTCCGGAGAATCTCCGCCTCAAATACAGATTTCTCGATCTACGCCGCGAACGCCTGCACCAGAATGTCATACTGCGATCGAAGATTATATCCGAAGCGAGGAGGATAATGACCGGGATGGGATTCAACGAATTCCAGACGCCCATACTCACGAGCAGCTCGCCGGAGGGGGCGCGGGACTATCTTGTCCCGAGCAGGCTCCATCCGGGCAAGTTCTACGCCCTGCCACAGGCTCCGCAGCAGTTCAAGCAGCTCCTCATGGTGGCGGGATTCGACAGATACTTCCAGGTTGCGCCATGCTTCCGCGACGAGGACGCCAGGGCGGACCGCTCTCCCGGTGAATTCTATCAGCTCGACATCGAGATGAGCTTCGTCGAGCAGGACGATGTATTCGCAGTCGTCGAAAAGGTCGTCTCTGAAATCTTCTCGAAGTTCGGGAAGCGCAGGCTCGACAATGCGCCATTCATCAGAATTCCATATCACGACGCGATGGAGAGATTCGGCACCGACAAGCCAGACCTCCGCAATCCGCTCGAGATGATTGACATGACGGAGAATTTCAGGAACAGCGGATTCAACGCATTCGCAAATGTTGTAAAAAACGGCGGTGTCGTCAAGACCATCACCGTGAAGAAGATATCCGACAAGCCAAGGAAATTCTATGACGACATGATTTCCTTCGCGCAGAGTGTTGGAGCGAAAGGCCTCGCATACATCATAATCGCCGGAGGAGAGGAGAAGAGCCCGATAGTTAAATTCCTCTCCCGCGGAGAGCTCGACACGATAAGAAAGGTCGGAAGGATCGAAGACGGAGATGCGATATTTTTCATAGCCGACAGCCGCGACAAGGCGACTGAGATCGGAGCGGCGGTCAGGACAGAGCTTGCGAATAGACTCTCGCTTGTCTCACAGGATGTATTCAAATTCTGCTGGATAGTGGACTTCCCGATGTTCGAGACCGACAAGGAGACTGGCAAGATTGGCTTCAGCCACAATCCTTTCTCGATGCCCCAGGGAGGGATGGACGCACTGCTCAACAAGAATCCGCTCGACATCCGCGCGTGGCAGTATGACATCGTCTGCAACGGAGTGGAGCTTTCCAGCGGTGCAATCAGGAATCATCGCCCGGACATCATGTACAAGGCGTTTGAAATCGCCGGATACACGAAAGAACAGGTTGATTCGAGATTCGGCGGGATGATAAATGCGTTCAGGTTCGGAGCTCCGCCCCATGCCGGCATAGCACCGGGGATAGACAGGATGGTGATGCTGCTCTGCGAGGAACCGAATATACGCGAGGTCATCGCGTTTCCTTTCAACCAGCAGGCGCAGGATCTGATGATGAACGCACCGTCTGAAGTCGAGCCCAGGCAGCTCCGTGAACTCCACATCGCAATCAAGGCGCCGGAAAAAAAAGCTGAAAAATGAAAATCCTCACGATCATAGGCGCACGCCCTCAATTCATCAAGGCCGCGGCGCTTTCTGCGAAAATCGCAGAAATGCGCAGGCAAGGGGCTCGCATGGAGGAGGTTATTGTCCACACCGGACAACACTACGACGCCGGAATGTCGGATGTCTTCTTCAAGGATCTCGGTATTCCCCGCGAAAAATACAACCTGAAGACGGGCTCCGCATCCCACGCGGTCCAGACAGCCAGGATGATGCCAGAACTCGAAGAAATAATCATCTTCGAGAAGCCAGACTTCGTCCTCATCTACGGAGACACTAATTCAACCCTCGCCGGCGCCCTGGTCGCATCGAAGCTGAAAGTTAGAATCGCCCACGTCGAAGCCGGGATGCGGTCGTTCAACAGAAACATGCCGGAGGAGATAAACAGGGTGCTCTCAGATCATGTCGCCGAAATCAACTTCTGCTCGACCAGGACAGCAGTGGGGAACCTCCGCAGGGAGGGACTTGCAAAAACAGCGAAGCTTGTCGGAGACATCATGTTCGACACCTCCCTGCTCTTCGCGGGGCACTCGGCAAAAATCGAATCCACCCTTCTCCATGAACTCGGCGTCAAAGCGAAGAAATTCGTCCTCATGACCTGTCACAGGGCGGAGAACACCGATGAGCCGAAGAGACTGCGTGAGATCATCTCCGCTGCGAATGAAATCTCAAGAAAGCTTCCGGTCATATTCCCGGTCCATCCGAGGACGGTGAAAATCATAGACAAGCTCCACCTGAAACTTTCTCCTGGAATCCGCAGAACAGCTCCCCTCGGCTATCTTGAAGCCATAGCCCTCGAAAAGAACGCACTGATGCTCATGACCGACTCAGGCGGGATGCAGAAGGAGGCGTTCTTCTTCGCAACTCCTTGCATAACAATGCGCGACGAGACAGAATGGGTCGAAACAGTTGACGCCGGAATGAATGAAATCACCGGCGCTGACAAAAGGAAAATCCTCGCCGCCTTTGCGAAATTCGCAAAATTCAAAACACCCACCAGACTGCCGCGCCCCTACGGCGATGGAAGAAGCTCCGAGAAGATACTAAAAAGTTTATTGAGCAATCCTCGTTCCTGAAATTGATCATGCAACGTCTCAAAAATGACGGGGGTTTACTGGACTCTTACCCTGAATCCAGTCCCGGAGCCAAGATGAAAATCCATTTCGTCGGAATATGTGGAATAGGCATGAGCGGACTTGCGCAGGCCTTCCATTCCCTCGGGCACGAGGTGTCCGGCAGCGACAGGGAGATTTCTCCCGACGGGGTCAATGCCGGCCTAATCTCATTTTTCGTGAAGACAGGCATCAGGATCTTTCCCCAGGACGGTTCATTCGCGGAAAGATTCCGTCCGGACATGATAGTCTATTCCACGGCGATAGAGAATGACAATCCCGACTTCAGGGCATCGGAAGGGACGATGAAAATCCATCGCTCGGAGGCGTTGAGGATGCTTCTGGAGGCGCACCCGGACAAGCTTTCGATCGCAGTGACGGGCACCAGCGGAAAAACCACGGTCTCGGCGTGGACAGCCGACGCGCTCTGCGCTCTCGGGCTCGATCCGGCGGCGCTGATTGGCGGCAAGGCGGTGAAATTCGCGTGCGGCGGAGCGCCCGGAAATTTCCGCAGCGGCGCAGGACGCTTCATCGTAGTGGAGGCGGACGAGAGCGACAAGAGCATTCTCAACTACGCGCCCGACTTCGCGGTGATTCTAAACACCGGCCCCGACCACTATCCTGTCGAGGAACAGAACAAGGTCTTTGCGAAATTCGCGGAATCGGCCCGTAAGGCAGTGGTCTGCGCGGCGGAACTGCTCCCCCGCGTCGCATCGGCCGTCAAACGGCCTGTATTCTCCTTTGGAGAAGGCTCCTCCTCCGCGTCCGAAAAGCAGTTCTCCCTGCTTGACTACTCCAGTCCGCTTTCATCCGGCGGCAGGGCTTTCGCGAAAATCGCAACGAAAGACAAAATCTTCGATGTCCAGCTACCTGTCCCGGGACATCACAACGCCATCAACGCAAGCACCGTGATGGCGACTCTCCGCGCGATCGGCGCAACAGGAGACCATGTCCGGGCGATCGGCGCCTTCTCCGGCGTGGAAAGACGTTTCAGGATATGCGGCAGGACGGCTGCAGGAGCCCTCGTGATAGACGACTACGCGCACAACCCCGACAAAATAGCATCATGCATCCGCACTGCGAAGGAGCTGGCCGCGGGAAGGACATTCTTCGTGTTCCAGCCGCACGGATACGGGCCTCTGGGATTCATGCAGGACAAGCTCCGGGATGCCGTCAGGGACAATCTTTCCGGGGAAGACAGATTCATCCTGCTACCCGTCTTTTACGCCGGAGGGACCACTTCGTTCAAGCCGAGATCGGAGGATGTCGCCGCGAATTTCGCAAATGCCGGAATTCGGAATTGCGAATTTCGCAGCAGCCGCGATGACGCGGAGGAACTGCTGTCCTCCACCCGGGACGGCGACGTGATTGTAGTTGCCGGAGCGCGCGACGAAAGCCTCTCTCAGTGGGCGCGCAGACTGGCCGGAGCGTAACCCAAATGGCGCTAAGTCAAGGGGAACAAACAGCCCACACTGAAGCTGTGAACTCCAACAAAAGAAAGCTGAAACATAAACCCCAACATCCTTGTTTCCTTTGCGTCGAAAAAAGTGAATTAGCCCAAATTTCGCGCCCTAAAAAAATAAGATTGTTGATTGTCAACGACTTACAACTTGAAAAACGAAGAAATTTGAGCTAAAGCCCGTTTTTCCTGCGAAAAACGGGCTAGAAAATGCCATCCCGGGGAGTATCTTAGACGTGAAATTTGAAAAAGAGCCGGCGGCTCAAAAAGTCGTCACGGAATCAGAATTATGGCTGAATATGACTGAAAAGTAGAATCATCTCATGAAACAGGCTAATGACATGAACAGGAACATTTTGTTGAGTCAAGTGAAGAACAAGGTGCAGGAGGTCAGTCCTAATGCCGAGGTTATTCTTTATGGCTCAAGAGCAAGAGGAACGGCTCATTCCGATTCCGACTGGGATTTCCTCATACTAACCGATGCCAGTTCCAACGAGCTTACCGACAGCATACGTCACAAGATTTACGAAGTCGAGTGGGAAACAGGTCAAGTGCTCTCATCCATCGTCAGAAGCCGCAAGGAATGGAACAGCAGGAGATATAGACTTCTTCCGTTCCATCATAACATTGACAAGGAAGGCGTGAAGCTATGAACAGTGAGCTTGTAAAATACAGAATCGAAAGATCGGACGAGGCTTTTGAGAAAGCAAAGCTTCTTGCGGAAAAACAGAAATGGAACACCTGCGTCAGCCGTCTTTACTATTCTTGTTTCTACGCGGTGACTGCAATTCTTGCCAAGGACGGGATGTCATCAAGCAAGCATACGGGTGTCCGTGCCATCTTCAATCTGCATTATGTCAAGACTGGAAAAGTCCCGAAAGAACTTGCGCAGACTTTCAACGACCTCTTCGAAAAAGGGCAGGAGGGGGATTATATCGGCTTCGTGAGATTTGACGAGGAGCAAGTCAAGCCTTTTATTTCCAGAACAGAAAAGTTTTTAAACCATATGAAATCAATAGTTTGAGCAAAGCGATGTCTTATTTACGGGCAATTTTCAAAAATGAACTATACTGAAAAAAATAAGCTTGCATTTTATACAACAACATACACGCTTTCAGGACTGGCATATTTGATATTAATATCCTCTATATTATTGTCTAACGACACCGCATGGAAAACGTATGGGAGATTAAATACTATACTTCACAAAGCGGGTATGACAGGAAAAGGCTACTCGATGCTTGAGGGGATGACACGCGCTTTTAGATGCATTGGCATGGGGAAATTTAAAGAGGCTGCGGATTATAATATCATGTCCTTGCATTTATATTGTATCATAATCATTGTTGCATTATTCGGAACATTTGTTTTATTTTTTTACTTGAGACATAACGTAAAAAAAAATATAACTGAAGGCGAGAATCATGACCATTGAACAACGAGAAAAGGCATCATTTGTAATCGGGGTTGTCGCTATTTGTTTTTCTGCCGTAGCTGCAGCAACAAGCTTACTAGGAGGAGCATGTTGCGGTTGGATGGGTTGGATATTTGCGTTTATGGGTTTTGTTCTCGCTATAGTTTCATTGAGTTTTAAGCCAAGTTCTCTTGGTTGGTGGGCTATTGGGCTTTCTGTTTTTTCTGTCATTTGGGTTATAGTATGCGCGATCTGGCTCAGCGCGTCCCTTGTTAACTTATCCGCCAAATTGGAGGAGAATCTTAACAAAAACTTAAAAGAGAACAATTACGGAGTTCTGTTCAACAAGGAAAAAACTGAAAATTCAAATACAAACGAAAATCTTGACAACCATATTGACGATTTAAAACAGCAACCGCTTCCGTCATTTCCAGAGCTTTCCGGTAAACCGAAAAGTGAACCTGATCTAAAAAGCCAATTAACTCAATCAGACATTGAAAATGCTATCAAAGGCGCAATACAGAAAGAGCTTCCTATGTATTTTAAAATAAAGGAAGCGACATTCGAAAATTTAGACAACATTGGGACGAGACAAAAAATAAAATTTAAGATTACCGTAGAAACGCAGGAAAATCTGTATAAAAGCGTAAACAGTAATTATGTTGTAGAAAAAATAATATCTGAAGTTGGTGGTGACCAAAGCAGAATGCAATCTTTAGTCGGCGATAAAACTTTCTATCTTTTAAATAAACAAGCTTCAGAAAGTTTCAATATGTATGGGAGTTTGCTTGCCAACAAATACTTAGACAAAATTGACGTTTCTTACGTCACATACGAGACTGATTTGCAAAACATTGGAACCCCAATTGTTACAGGCTTTGACCGTTCATGCGTTGAAGCAGATATGTTTATAAAAAATACAATTGCCGAATTCAAGGATCGTAAAGTATCAGAAGAAGCCTTGAGGAAAAAAAAGATTGAAGAATTAAATAAAGCTACATCCAAAGGGGTGATTTATTTAGGAATTTATAAATGGCGTGAATATGTTGAAAAAGTTATACTGAAGTTTGAAGAAAATGAATCTGATGGGAAAATAATAGTCTTTAAAATATTTGCCGTAAATTTTCCAGACGCTTATGTTAAATGCAAGGGATTTATTGATCTTGAACAAAATAACGACGAATTATCGATCAAAGGTCAAACAATACAGCGAGTTGGCGGTGAAGTGAATACAAAAGACTGGAGAAATCGAGTTTATTATTTTTGGAATGACTTTAAACTATTTTATTCTGATGATCAGATTATTATTACGTTCCAGACGTTTGGTGACTCGGGTAAATTGACGACCGAAAAAATTATCACTGAAACAGAATATGCAAATTACTTGAAAAAAGTAAAACACGTAAAGAAAAGGTAAAACCCAAGCTCTACAAGGCTCAGGTGCCATCGTAAAACATCAGGGGGTACACCCGAATGGTGCCAAGTTGCTGCTGCGTGCATGATATTGTTTACAGGTAGGGCGCGATCGCCGATCGCGCCGATTGCGTTTTGGGTAGGGCGCGATCAGAGTTTACCCCGATTCTAATGATATCGGGGTATCGCGCCGCCGGACGGCTCTCCTTTGGTTCTCCTTCGGTTCTCCTTCGGTTCTCCTTCGGTTCTCCTTCGGTTCTCCTTCGGTTCTCCTTCGGAGAATGCCGTCCCTGTTTTCCGCGTTCCAAGGGGCCGGGATATCCCTAGTTCCTCACCGAGATGAATGGCTTCGCGAAGAGTCCATACGGGAGCCGGACATAGTCGTCGGTCCAGCTGTTTTCATCCCGGAATTGCCCCGGTCCTGTCCATGTCGGATATTTGGTCTTGTTGTGGAGTGGTCCGAGGATGTTGCGTCTTGTTCCGACGACCTCGATTCCGATCCTGTTCACTCCCTTTTGGAGGCAGTCTCCGATTTCGACTTCGAAAGGGCTCCATGCGATTCTGCCCGCGAGTTTGCCGTTGACATGGATTTTCAGGAGGGAGCCGGCCCATTCCGGGACCTGGAGGAAATACCTTGGTGCCGTGTCTCCTATCTCGACCTCGGCCAGATACGTGATCGAGCCGGTATAGGCCGGGAATCCCTGTTCGCACCAGTCTCCGGCGCGGAGCTTCTCCGGCAGGGCGCATATCGCGGCCAAGGGCGCCTTGCAGGAGGCGGTCCTTCGCCATTCCACGCCGAACTCGCCTGTGAAGTAGAGCGCCTCGAGCGCATCGTCCTTCGCATAGTCTGTGGAAAGTTCGAGCATGTTCTCTCCATTCCTCAGCACGTGGGCGGGGACGTTCAGCTTCTTGAAGGAGTTGTCAATCCAGTAGCCCTCGCCGCCGTCGTGCCTGAGCTCGTAGCCATTCAGGCTGATGGAGAAGCGCTCCGGCGCCTCCATGACCAGAGAGGATGGCGACGACGGAACTTCATCGGCGATGAATCTGTAGCGCAGGCGGACCGGGACCGTCTTCGGATTTTTCTTCTTTTCATAGGTCCAGGGCTGGGCCATCTGGCCTCCTTGCCTCGGCCATCCGGCCTTCTCCCTCGCGATAGTGTCTATCCTGAGGATCTCTTCGGCCGGCATGAATTCTCCGCCCGCGATGGAGAACTCGGCATAGTCGAGAGGAAATGCGTTTGCTTCGTCCCTGAGAATCCTGAACTCGTCCGCTGGAATCTCGATTCTGGCGGACTCCTTCGCGGCGGGCCGCTTCTTCGGCGACGCATCGGGTTTCGGATCAACCACGAAGAGACGGCTCCCGCAGCCGGACAAGGACGTCTTCACTCTTACCGAATCGGTCCCGCGGACGAAGTCGGCAAGGGAGACCTCGCCGCTCTGCGGATCCCATTCCTGGACATCTCCGACGAAGGGAATCTCTACATCGAGAGGAACCGTCTCTGCCTTCTGCGTCGTCGAGCAAATGAAGACTATCGCCCTGCCCCCGGCATCCTTTCTCATCGTGTAGACGGACTTTGCGTATTCCTCGCCGGAGGATGTCCTGATCGAAACCCGTCTCGCGCCCTTGTCCTCCAGAATGGCTGCGATAATCGCGTCTTTCGAGAGCCTGACGATTTCCGCTCGCGGGAACAAGTTCGCGATCCTGTCGGACTCCTCGGCATCGAGCCTTTCCGGGAGGGATTCGACGAATATCAGGTTGCCTCCGCGGGCTGCGAATTTCGCAAGGGTTTCCGCGGTGCCGGCCCTCATTGTTGCAAGAGGTGGAACGATGATGGTGCTGTAGGATGACTTGCCTACCTTCAATCTCCCCTTCGAGGCGGCTCCATGCCGGGCGAGTATCTCCTCGTCAATGTACTCGAAGTCGAAATGGCCTTCGAGGAGTGTGGACTGGATTGATTCGAGCTTCTCGTCGAGCAGCGCCATCGGGCTTCTCTCCCCCTTGCCGTCCTTCTGCGGGAATTCCCAGCCATACCGCCCCGAGGGATTCTGGAAGGCAAGTCCCCATGCGCTCTCTATCGGGTGTATCACGCCGATGTCAATGACCGGGCGGCCCCGGGAGAGCATGGAAGCGACTCTCGCGAAATAGTCCTCGACAAGGCCGTAGTCCTTCCAGAAGGGCGACTGGAACGATATGGAGGCCGGGTAGTCCCGCTTCGCCTCGCCCTTCATGGTAACCCAGGAAAGATGCTGGCAGCGGAGGTTGACGCCCATGGCGGCCTGCCAGTCGCCGACGGCCTTGTGCTCGGCTAATGTGAAATGCCATCCGGTGCAGCCGTAGAGTTCGCTGAGCATCCACTTTCTGCCCATCTGGTTCAGGACCGATGCGCACTGCTTCGCGGTCAGATACTCGGGGGGCCTTCCACCTTCCCTCTCCAGGACCTGCCCGCAGAGGATGTCAATGCCCGGAGCCTGCATGTATTCGTAGAAACGCATGGCCGAGCCCACGGCTCTCGTCTGCGATCTGAGCGACTCCTCGCTGAGGACATGGCCGGTGTATAGAAGCCCGGCTTTTTCGCAGAAGTCGTATATCCTCTTCCCGAACGCACGGACGAAGAGGAGATTCGCTGTCTCGAAGTAGTCGTGGCGGGCCTTGGAGAAATCAGACTTTTTGAACCTGTATACGAGCTCCGGGATGAAGTCGAGGATGTCGTAGCCGTATTTCCTCCTGAACGCCTGGGGTAGCCGGTCCGTCCAGGGCAGGCGCGAAACTCCATCGGAACAGCCCAAGTGACCGTAGTTCGGCTCGTCGGTGAATATGCCAGGCATGAGTTTACCGAAATGAGCACCGCAATTTTTTTTGTAGGCCTTGTGCGTCACCTCTATGAACTTGTCCACGGCCTCCTCCGACATCGTGTCGAGATAGGTCTGGCCGTTATACCACGACGATGGCTCCTCGGGCTTGACCTGGCAATGGACTATCGTGCAATCCCCGATGGACTTGATTTCGGCGCGGGATATTCTCCTGAAAGACTTCATCTCGTCTCCGTCGAGCTCGACTGCAAAGATCGCAAGGTGGTCTTTCGAGTATTTGTAGTCGCAGGCCCTCTGGGCGGCGACGTGGAGTGCTTTCATCCTGTATCTGGGGTTTTTCGTCACTATGCCTCCGGCCGCGCCGGACGGCCATCTGTCCTCGTCGTATAGCCAGGCCTCCATGGAATTCTTGCGGCACTCGTCGGCGCAAGCATTTACGAGCTTGAACCATTCGTCCGAGAGATATTCGGTGGACAGCCCCGTCCGGGAGTGCATGAACGCTCCGCCCAGGCCCATCCGCTTCATGACGCGGAGCTGCCTTCGCAGTTCGGCCTCGTCAAGCTTTCCATTCCATGCCCAGAAGGGCTTTCCGCGATATTCCGAAGGTGGATTGACGAAGCCTTCCGGCGCACTAAAATTCTTGCCAGCCATTGATCACCTCTTTTATTTTTTTTCAATGGCGATAAGTTAACGCCTTAAAAAAGGGATTCCATGATGGCAGTCTCAAAAGCTAGCACGAAAGTCTCAAAATTGCCCCGCAGGATGCCCTTCCCCGTCTCCGGCGACGAATTTCCTCTGATAGTGAACAGGCAGAATCCGCAGGGGCCGACCGACCGCCATTCGCACGACTTCGACGAACTCGTGGTGATACTGGAGGGCAACGGGATGCACATCACGGAGAGGGGGAGGCGGCCGATCTACGCCGGGGATGTATTCCTTCTGCGGAAGGGCGAGAGGCATGGCTACTCCGACACGAAGGGGCTGAGGCTGGTCAACATCCTCTTCAAGGGCGAAAGGATTCTGGCCCTGAGGGACGAGTTCAGGAAGACGAGCGGATTCAACGCTCTGTTCAAGACGGAGCCTGCGATGCGCGGCAGCGAAAGCCAGCTGAGGCTCTCCCCGGAGCGCCTCCTCGAGGTCTCCCGCCTGATAGACCAGATGGAGGAGGAGCTGCGCGCACGGCAGGAGGCGTATCGGGTCTTCGCCAATTCATACTTCCTGCTGATCATCTCGCTTCTGTCAAGGGATTATTCGCGCTCCAGCCGCAAGGCGAAGGAGCCGGTCATGGGGCTTGCCCGCGCCATCAGCTTCATCGAGAGGAAGCACCGCGGACGGATGGACATCGCCAGGCTTTGCGAGGAGGCCTCGATGTCGCGCAGCACTTTCTTCCGCGAGTTCCGCAGAAGCACCGGGCTCAGCCCGATCAGATATCTTGCAAGGATACGGATATTCAGGGCGATGGACGAAATCATCGAGTCCAGAGGGCGAATCACCGTGAAGGAGGCCGCTTTCAACGCCGGATTCAACGACAGCAACTATTTCGCCAGGCAATACAGGCGCGTGATCAACGAGGCCCCGTCGCAGACCCGCAGGAGAGCCAGAGCATTCCACGCATCAAGCAAATGGCGCCAGTGAACTTCCTGCGGCGGGGATCGCTGGAAAACCCCTTGAAAAAACGCGCTCGCGTGCAATATTCCATGCGACAAAAAGTCGCATAGGATGAACAATCGCCATGCCCAGGAGAGAAAAGGAAAAGAAGATCGAGGAGATACTTGGACGGCTTGACGCATCCGAGAGGCGGGATTTCTTCCGCAGGCTGCGCGATGCCGACTTCCTGCATAGTGTCTTCGACAACATCCGCGAGGGGATAGTTATTTTCGACCGCTTTCTGCAGATGCGTTTTGCGAATTTCGCGGCCCGCAGGATATTCTCGATGCCCGATGATTTCGACGGGCAGAAGATATCCTCGTATCTGAAGAATTTCGACTGGAAGGAGTTTCTGTCCAACTGCGAGAAGCGTTCGACCGGCATCTCCCGCCGGGAGATCGAGATAGACTACCCGGAACGCAAGCTGCTTCTTTTTTATGTGGTTCCGCAGGAGGACGAGAGGGACGCGTTCGTGGGGATATTCCACGACATAACGAAGATCACGGAGAAGACGCGGGAGGAGAACGAGAGACAGAGGAACGGCATGGTGTCGCTGCTCGCGGCCGGGGTCGCCCACGAGATAGGCAATCCGCTCAACTCCATCGCGATACATCTGCAGCTGCTCGAGAAGCGCATCGCGGGCAGGAGGAACAGCGCGAAGGAGGACATCGAGCTTCTGAACGTGGCGAAGCAGGAGATAACCCGCTTGGAGAACATCATAAAGCGCTTCCTGCAGGCCCTGCGCATAGACAGCCCCTCCTTCTCGAGGTATGACATCAAGAGGCTGGTCATAGAGACGCTTAGCCTGATGAAGCCGGACATAGAAAGCAGGCGCGTGAAGGTGAACTGCGAAATATCCGACTCGATCCCGCCGCTGAGGGTGGACGGGGACCAGATCAAGCAGGCCTTCTTCAACATCGTCAAGAACGCGGTGGAATCCATGCAGGAGGGAGGCCGTCTGGACATCGCCTGCGCGGGCGGGGACGAGTTCGCAAGGATATCCTTCAAGGACAGCGGTAGTGGGGTCGCTCCGGAACTGATAGACAAGATATTCAATCCATACTTCACCACTAAGAAGACGGGCAGCGGACTCGGGCTGATGGTCGTTGACAGGATAGTCAAGGCGAACAACGGCAGGCTCAGCGTGGATTCGAGCCCGGAGACTGGAACGACGTTCACCGTGGAGCTTCCATTCTTCGACAAGAAGACGAAGCTGATCGGCGGGACGACACAGCAAAGGGAACTGGCCCAGGGCAACTAAAACAAGTCTGATTAAACTTATCCACGGAGCATGACAGCAACTCAAACGCATAGAAGGAGAAAGTAAATGGCTGGAAAGAAAAGAGACAGCATCCTCATAGTCGAAGACGAGAGGAACGTCCGAGAGGCGATGGCGAAGTTCCTGCGCCCCGACTACGAGGTCTGCATAGCGGAGGACGGGCTACGGGCGGTCAACATGCTGAAGAAAAACAACTACGACATAGTCCTCACGGACCTGATAATGCCCGGGGCGGACGGATTCAGGGTCCTGGAGGAATGCCTCAGGAAATCGCCCCAGCCGTCATGCATAGTGATCAGCGCGCATTCCAGCGCGGAGAACGGATTCGAGGCGAAGAGCAAGGGCGCGGACGACTTCATAACCAAGCCGATAAATCTGGACTATCTCCAGGACACCATAAAACGCGCCCTCGACAAGAGGAAGCTGAAGGACGAGAACGTGGATCTCAAGAGACGCCTCCTCGAGAAGGACGTGACAAGGCAGATAATCGGAAATTCCGCCGCCATGCACGAGGTGATGGAGACTGTCAGGCAGGTCGCCCCGACACGCGCGACTCTGCTGATATCCGGCGAGAGCGGCACTGGCAAGGAACTTGTCGCCCGGGCGCTGCACGACCTGAGCGGGAGGAAGGGGCCTTTCGTCCCGGTCCATTGCGCGGCGCTGCCCACCAACCTCCTCGAGAGCGAACTCTTCGGGCACGAGAAAGGATCTTTCACGGGGGCTACCGAGCAGAGAAAGGGACGCTTCGAGATCTCGGACGGGGGGACGCTCTTCCTCGACGAGATAGGCGAGATAGACCAGACCGTGCAGGTGAAGATACTCCGCGTCCTCGAGACGAGAAGCTTCGAGAGGGTCGGCGGCTCGGAGCGGATATTCACCGACGCAAGGGTGGTAGCGGCGACGAACAAGGACCTGAAGCAGCTCGTGGCCGACGGGAAATTCCGCGAGGATCTATTCTACAGGCTCTTCGTTGTTACGGTGACCCTTCCGACGCTGAGGGAACGGAGGGAAGATATCCCGCTTCTATTCAAGTCCTTCGTGGCGGAAATCGCGAAGGACAACGGCAAGACACTGGCCGGAGTGAGCGACTCGGCAATGAACGCCCTCTGCGCATACGACTGGCCGGGCAACATCCGCGAACTGCGCAACTGCGCCGAGCGCATGGTGGTGCTGTCGAGAAAGGACATCCTCGACATAGACAGCGTCCCTCTTCACATAAAGGAGGGTCTCAGTCCGTCGGCAAGAAGAAAAATACTTGCCCCGTCCACCTTGGATCTGAACAGGAACGAGGAGAGCCTGATCCGGAAAGCCCTTGACGACACGGGATGGAACGTCTCGAAAGCCGCCAGGATGCTCGGCATCAGCCGCCGCACCCTCCACAGGAAGATAAATTCGCTGGGATTGAAGTAAACCGGGCTATCTGGGATTATCCTTTCAGCCATTTGGGGATGCCTCTGCGGCGAAGCCTGGCGGCGAGCCGGGTCCTGCGGGATTTTATTTCGGGGCGGGAGCTGGACAATCCGGGATCGCGATATGCGAGGCCGGCCGTCGTCCCGCGGATTATCCCCCATTCCTTCGCGGAGATGGGATTCGGCACATGGTCTTTGGAGAAGGATGCCAGGGTTCCTCCGCGCCTGCGGCCCAGTGGCGAAGTCTCCCCGATATGGAATCCGCATCTGGCGAGCGCGCCTCTGGCCGTGTAGGCCGATGAATACGTGGCCAGGATCGCATCCTCCTCCATCAGGCTTGCGATTTTCGCAATGAAGTCGTATGTCCACATCTCGACGTTGCTCTCGGTCGAGAAGGGATCGAGATAGACTGCATCGAATTTCCCGGCGATCTCCGGCAGGACTTCCCTCCCCTCCCCCTCGAGGATATTGATGCTCAGACCGCCCTCCGAATACGATCTCCTGTCTAGAAGCTCCTTGAATATCCCGATGTCGGCCTCATCCACCATTCCAAGCGCGACCGCGTTGTCCAGTCCCGATATGTCGTTCTCCACGGAGAGATAGTCCAGACGGCAGCCCGCGTCCATGCTTCTGAAGACCTTGAGCGTCTCGGAGAGATTGCATCCGTGGCCGAGACCGATCTCGAGAATCCTCGCCTTGTCTTTTTCAGCCAGGAGCCTGCGAATTTCGCAGCCCTCGACAAATTTGGTCCGCGACTCGCTCCTGGCGCCGGCGATGGAGCGGTAATGCTCCCTGTAGCGCGGATGCCACAGGGTCGGGGAGGCGTCCGCCGTCTTCACAACGCTGAACCTGGAAGTTCCGTCCTCCGAAATCATCGCCCTGAACATCTCGATGAACTGGGCCTTGTCCATCCCCCATTTTGGCGCGAGCACCTTGTCCTCGTCGGCATCGGCGCAGACCCTCATGAGAAGGATTTCAGGAGGGAGCCTGCGGACGAAGTCCAGGAGGACGGCCGCATACTGGTGCTCGTTCATCGTCCTTATCCGGCCATCGCGATGCCATCCCTCGAAGACGGTGTCGCGCAGGATCAGCAGATTGTGTATTTTCACGGCCTTGAAGGGCAGTGCGGATATTCTCGCGGCGGTCCGGTGGAACTCGCGCCTTCCCTCGCCGGGGAGCCCCAGAATCACGTGCGCAGCAAGATTGACTCCAACGGCGTCGAGATGTCTGGCGGCTTCCTGGACGCAGCGGAAATCATGGCCTCTGTTGATCAGGCGCAAGGTCTCGTCGTTCGCGCTCTGGACTCCGAGCTCGACCCACAATTCGATTTCACGCGAGAGCCTCCCGAGGAGTGAGACTGTCCCATCTGGAAGCGCGTCGGGACGGGTGGCTATTATCAGGCAGTCGAACCCGGCGGATGCGAGTATGCTCCCGTAGAGTTCCTCGAGCTTTTCCGGGCTGGAGTTTGTCCCGGTGTGGGCCTGCACGTATGCGGCGAGACCACAGGCCTCCCCGTGATTTCTCCTTATGAATCCGATCCCGGCGGATATTTGTTCCTGCAGCGGCATGCCTGGATGGATGTGCGCCGCCCTGGCCCCGTTCTCGTCGCAGAAGAAACATCTGCTTTCGAGCGCCGACCCGCGCGGACAGCCAAGCCCCGGATCTATCGTGACCCGATACACCCTGCGGCCGAACTTGTCCTCAAGATATTCATGGAAGAAACGCATATCCAGTTTTTCTACGGCTTTCTCTTTCTCCAGAGGAGAACGGGTGAAGATCTTGCCCGCCGGTTCCTCCGGAATGGCTGGTAAATATCCTGCCTGTCTCACCGCCTAGTGTCCTGTGTCGCAAATACGTTGAATAAAATTCAGAACCCGAAAGGTCATGG
>DYMC01000235.1 GCA_020721745.1 Lentisphaera sp.
CCTTGAATGGACTGGTGGCTCAGGCGTTTTTGGAGTGAAATCCAACAGCGGACCATCATATACACAGATATATGCTGAAGGATTGTTTTGTTTCGATGGAACACATCAAAGCAGGATGCTTACAACAGCAATCGGTGTGGGCAGATACCCTACCGCCATACTGGATGTGGTAGGGTTTGGGTACGATGCGAAAGGTCTTTTTGAGGCGACAATGGCCGGATTTAACGCAAGCCTGTGTATGAAGACCACGGTGGCGGAAATGAAATTTAATATGGGTACCAATATTTTCACCGTCAACAACAACGCAGAGGATATTGATATTGCCATCAAGAAGCTGTCCGCCGGCGATGCTCTTGTCTATGACGCAGGGTTGGACAAGTTCACGCTTGGCAGCTATCTCACGAGCACCGACGACATCGCGGTGTCCGACACCAAAGCTTTCTACCTGGGCGACAGAAGCACGGACGGGACATGGCGCATAACCAGGAGCGGCAACAACCTCCAGTTCGAGCGCAGGGAGTCCGGCTCGTATGTAATGAAACAAATAATCGCGGCATAGCATGATCAGCGGACATTTATACCACGACGACATCCAGGGGACGCTGGGCACGGTGCTGTCCGGGGCAACCAGCTGGACACTGAGGGCGTACAGGCATACAGGTATAGTCATGCCCCACATCGCAAGAAATGACGTGTTCACCATAATATTCCAGATGCCGCATCGAAAAAAAAGGAATTCCGCGCTTGATGGCGTGCACATTCACTTTATTCCCATGGCGGCTGCAAACGGCAATATCATAATAAACTATAGCTGGGGGTGGTTCAACCCCACCGGAGACACTGTCCCTGACACGCTCCCCAACAACGGCCATACTGCAATAGCTTTGACCACGGCAGACCAATATCAATTAAAGCTGGCGAATCTTATCACCGGCATCAGCAGTCCTGAAAAAGAGGCCTACAGCTCCTTGCTGTTTTGCCGCTTTGTCCGCCAGACGACAGGAGACACGTGGGGCCCCGGCGAAATTGCGCTGGCGTACCTGGACGCGCACTTTCTCGCCGACAGATATGGTTCATACAATGAATTGACGGATTAAAACAGAGAGGTAATAAATGAAAGTATTCAGGAAGGATATTGGGACAAGGCAGGGCGTGGTCTCTGCCAACCAGGCGGTAGCGGAAATCAAAGTCAGCCTCTACATGGACGGGGTTGACCCGAACAGCACGTTCCCTCAGCCGGCGACGGTGGAGCTGTCGTTGTTCAAGGACAAGGCGGCTGTCAACGGCATGAAATCCCGGCTTGAGACGCGAACCTACCAGATCGCCGACGTCAGCCGGCTTGCGAGCTACCCCGCGCTTGTGCAGGAGATAATCGGACTGCTTGTGTCGGACGAAGGGAGCCCTGTCCACGGCGCGACTGTTGAAGACACCCAAGGATGACGCATATGCCGGGAATAAACGAGGATGACTGCCAGTTCCTGTCTTTACGCGACAGGACTGCGCTGCTCTCGGCCCTTAGCCTGTGCCGGCTGCCGGCAGGTCTGGAGCCGGCAGCCTTCATGTACCGCTGGGCGCCAGCCATGCTGGACTGCGGCTATGCCGCCAAATGGAGGCCGGCATATCCGGACAGCGTGTTCCTGGCCCCGCTGTGCATGGTCAGGGGGCAGGTACCGCCCTATATGCTTGCAACGATAGCTCCCGCTGTGCTGCACGAACTAGTGCATGCCGGCCAATACAGCAGGCTCGGCCCGGCGGCGTACCTGCTGTGTTCCCTGCCGCTGCTTAATGCAGCGCTGCTGGAGCCGGAGGCCCGGCGCTATGAAAAGCTGGCTGAAAGGGACCTTGGGCTGCCCTCCGCTTGACTGCGGCCGGCTGCGCTATATATTAGAGCTAGTTCAACACAA
The DNA here is from genome assembly GCA_020721745.1 of Lentisphaera sp. Taxonomy (GTDB): domain Bacteria; phylum Verrucomicrobiota; class Lentisphaeria; order Victivallales; family GWF2-50-93; genus DYMC01. The sequence goes on from DYMC01000235.1 coordinate 1,905, forward strand.
CAGAAAAAGGGAGGGATTAATGACCTGCATCGAACTGAAAAGCATCGACGGCAAACTGGACTACGCGCGGCTGATAAGGCTGGCGCTGGACAATCCGCCGGAAGGCGGTTTCAAACTGTCCGAGATGAAGCGCAGACTGGCTATAGACAAGGCCCTGGAGGCGGCCGAGAAAAGCGAGGGCCCGCGCAAAATGCTGACGCTGGAGGACGAGCAGTTCAGATGCCTGCAGGAGTGCATGGCCGGAATGCGCTGGACAAGCAGGAACCCGGCGCTGATAGAGTTCCTTGAGCTGTTCGAAAAATAGGTTCACCCGGAGTTTACCTCCTTGCTCCGGGGCCGGCCCGTCTCGTCCACGGGCCGGTTTTTTTTTAGCCCCGGCAGCCGCCAGGCACAGGTGCCGCGGGGGTCGCCAGCAGCCTGGCAGGCTGGACACTTCGGCGCTATATTATAGGAAACTAAACCGAGGACAATATGAACAACGCCTATATCAACGGATACCTGGAAGGATATGTGGACCGTATGCGGAAAAAGGCCGAGCTGGATCCGCTGTCTGATAATTTTATAGGTGTACAAGAGACAAATTCCATAGACCTGCCGGCAGGCATGGGCAAGGTCCACAGCAGATACATATCGCCGGAGATCAACTTCTGGAAGGCGCTTAAACTTGAAACTATGGACCCAAAGCCCAAGGAGCTGACCAGCGGCAAAGGCAT
>DYMC01000236.1 GCA_020721745.1 Lentisphaera sp.
TTCTTTTTTGCGAATTTCGCAGCGGCTTTTTCTATTTTTTCTGTGCTGTCATAGGTGGGGTTCTTGAACGGCTCGATGTAGAATTCCCTTTCGAGGGCGAAAATTTGTTCAAGCTCCTTCTCGTTGTCGGTCTTTTCAGCGGAAAAGGCCAGGAGAGGGAGGAGAAGCAAGAAGAAGAGAAGATATTCCTCGAATCCGTGCGGGAAGGTTGGAGGAGATTTTAGCGGATTCTTAGCGCAGTTGGGGGTGGCAATGCATAACTTGATCCATTACAAGGAGTTATGACTAATTTTCCGATTTCTTCTATAAAAGCTTTCATTATTTTCTTGGAGCCAGCTTCAAAATTACGAAGCGAGGCTGCATCGGGAAGGAGAAAAGTCAAGGCATGGAGCAAAAAATCTGAAAAAAGTTTGTTGGCGCTTGCAATGGGCTCATCCTTTTCAGAACTGCATTGTCTGCCATTCTTCCGGGGTGTGGAAGCTGAGTTTCGAGAGGGCTGCGGTGGAGGAGCACTCTGGTTTTTCCCTTCCTCTCCAGTAGTTGTATCTGCAGACTGCGAATTTCGCGGAGCTTTCGGGGGAGAGATCGAGGGCGATTTTTTTCGCCGGCACGCAGACCAGGCCCCACCAGCCTTTGAAATCCCCGAGGGTGATGCTGTCCGCCCCGAATTCGGATTCGGAGTCGAAGAAGAGCTCCTCGAACTGGTATTTCCTGGCCCTGAAGCCCTCGATGTCTGGGATGGCCAGCTGGAGCGTGGCTAGATTCGGGGCGACATGCAGTTCATAGTATCTGCCGGCTCCGCCGGGTTGTATAAAGAGTTCGAGGACATCGCCCTTGACCCAGGTCTCGTCGTTGGATGGGCCTGCGTCGGAGAAGACATCGCTGTCCTCCATCACCGCGACGACATTGAGGTTGCAGCCATCGTGGAATATGAAGGCGGCTCCTCCTTCCGAGGGGAGTCTCCTCATGTCCCAGTTCCTGAAGAAGTAGATCGGCCTGCAGTCAATCTCCAGCCAGCTTTTTTTTTCGGGGCATGGTATTTTTTCCTCGATGGAGCAGGTTGCCTTGCCTGATTTGTAGCTTCCGACCAGCTTTGAAACAATTTTTTCGCCTATAATCTTGATTTTTTTCATAAGACCGCTTTACTTTTTCGTTTTCCGTGTTTTTTTATGGGGGTCGTGCTTTTTGAACAGCGCGGGAGTTGTCCCATGGCTTTCAAATGCGAGCAATTTAGTGGCAACATGAAGAAATGCAACTGCAGTTACGAGCCCTGCGAGCGCAAGGGCAACTGCTGCGCATGTATTCACTACCATTTGGCGATGAATGAACTTCCCGCCTGCGCGTTCAGCAACGAGGCGGAGAGGAGCTGGGACAGGTCGTTCGAGAATTTCATAAGGGATAAAAAAGAAAAATAAAAGGAGAAGAAGATGGTCAAGATCCTGCACGACAACGATGCCGACATGAGCATCCTGGACGGAAAGACAGTGGCTGTGATAGGCTACGGCAACCAGGGCTCGGCCCAGGCGCTGTGCCTGCGCGACTCCGGTGTCAACGTTATAATCGGCGAGAGCGAGACGCTGAACGACAAGCCCAACCCGAGCTGGCAGAGAGCCCAGGACGACGGGTTCAAGGTGATGCAGATTTCCAAGGCTGCGAAAGCCGCGGACATCGTGCATATCCTTCTTCCGGACGAGTTCCAGGGCAAGGTCTACCGCAAGAGCATCAGGAAGCACATGAAGGCAGGGAAGATACTCTGCTGCTCGCATGGTTTCAACATCGTGTTCAAGGCGATTGCGCCTCCGGCTGATGTGGACGTGATCATGGTCGCCCCGAAAAGTCCGGGCTCCGAGGAGAGAAAGGCGTATTTGGCCGGCTTCGGGGTCCCTGGGCTGATAGCCGTCAGGCAGAACGCCAGCGGCAAGGCCAGGGATATCGCGCTCGCGATGGCGAAGGCGATGCGCTTCACCAAGGCCGGATGCCTTGAATGCACGTTTGAACAGGAGACGTATGAGGATCTTTTCGGCGAGCAGGCGGTGCTTTGCGGCGGACTTGTCGAGCTCATGAAGGCCGGATTCGAGGTTCTCACCGAGGCCGGATATCCTCCCGAAATGGCCTACTTCGAGTGCGTCCACGAGATGAAGCTGATAGTGGACCTCATCTACGAGGGCGGAATACAGAAGATGAACGCCACCATATCGAACACCGCCGAATGGGGTGAATACGAGGTCGGGCCGAAGATAATCACGGAGAAGACGAAGAAGGCCATGAAGAAGGTCCTCGCCAATGTCGAGAGCGGGAAGTTTGCCCGCAGGTGGCTCAGGGAGAGCAGGGGTGGTGCTCTGAACCTCAAGGCGAAGCGCGAAGCACTGGGGAATCACCCGGTCGAAGTGGTCGGCAGGCAGATCAGGGCCATGTTCGAGAAGAACTGACCGACAGAGAAAATGGGAATAAAAAAGCCGGCGCGGCGCGCCGGCTTTTTTTTTATTCTTCTTCCAGGGCAAGGCCTTGGAAGATGGCTTGAGGTAATTGCAAAACTCCTTTCGCGGGCATGGCAACACGTGATTTCATACGTG
>DYMC01000237.1 GCA_020721745.1 Lentisphaera sp.
CGTGACTCACGTGGCAGCTTAGCTGTGTATCTTGTTGATGATAAGACACAACTAAAGTTGTGGACTCCAACGGATCTACCCCGAACGCGGAGTTTTGAAATCAGTCCGGTAAAAGCTAGCCCGTTTTTCGTGCGAAAAACGGGCTAGGCATGTCAAGAATCAAATCCCTCGGCAGGGGAGGTCGGTGATGTTTCATTGCCTTTTTCCGGCATTCCCGCCTGTAGTTCCTTTCCCGTGGTCTCCGCTCGTTTTTCCGCTCTTTCCCAAGTTTTGCAGAAGCGCCTTGTCGGCCTCTATGCTTCTTCCATTTATGGTGAGATAGTTCCCGACCAGCATTCCGTTTGCGCCGCATTGGAAGAGCATCGCCTGGTAGTCGGCGAAGAATGTATTTCTTCCGGCGGCGATCTTGATATTTCTAGCCGGGTTCACAAGCCTCGTGACGGCGATTGCGTTCAACGCCTCGGCCTGGCTGATTCCGCATTCCGGTGCACGCGTGCCGGCTATCTTCTGATGAATGTTGATGGGAATCGAATCCACGTCGAGTTCCTTGAGAGCGAACGCGAACTCGACTCGCTGGATGTCGTTTTCTCCGATCCCGAGGATTCCTCCGCAGCAGACCTTGAGTCCGGCGGATTTCGCGACTCTGACCGTCTTCATCCTGTCATCAATCGAATGTGTCGAACAGATGTTCCGGAAGAACGAAGGAGCTGTCTCTATGTTGTGGTTTATCGTCGCCACGCCTGCGTCCTTGAGCATCGCGGCAGTTCTCTCCGAAAGTATTCCTATTGAACAGTGCAGTTCAAGAGAGGTCCGGGCGATTATCTCCTTTGCGGCATCAAGAATCGAGAGGAACTCCTTTGTGGGTTCCGTATAGCCCAGGCCGCTCATCACGATGCAGAAGGCGTCCGCGCCATGTTCCCTTGCGATTTTCGCGGCCGCCAGAATTTTTTCTTTGGACTGCAGGGGATAGACAGGCTTGCCGGTGCTGTGGCGGGCCGACTGCGCGCAGAAGCTGCAGTCCTCGCTGCATGCGCCCGACTTGGCGTTTGTTATCTCGCAAGTGCCTATTTCGTCGCCGCAGAACTTGCATCTGGCCTTGTTCGCCAGCGAGTAGAGGTCCATGTTGAAGGGCGGCTCGGTTCGGATGAGGCGGAGTGCCTCGTCCGAACTTATTTCGCCACCGTCGAGAACCTTGTAGGCTTCGAGAATTTCTTTTGGAATCCTACTTGTCATTGTTCGAGTTTAGAATTTATCGTCTTGCATCTTGAATCCTGAATCTTGTATCCTGCATCCTGGATCTTGCATCCCGCATCACCCGGTGTTTCAGCCCCCTGCAGTTTCAAAGAGCCATGTTGACAGGTAGCGTTCTCCGGTGTCGCATATTATTGTCACTATCGTCTTGCCCTTGTTCTCTGGGCGTGCGGCAACTTGCAGTGCGGCCCAGACGTTCGCCCCTGCGGAGATTCCGCAGAGGATGCCCTCCTTTCTTGCGAGTTCGCGGGATGTCTGGCCGGCATCCGTGTGCTTCACCTGGATTATCTCGTCTATAAGTTCCCTTTTCAGGACTCCCGGGACGAATCCGGCGCCTATGCCCTGGATCTTGTGCGGCCCGGGCTTGCCGCCTGAAAGGACTGGGGAATCCACGGGTTCGACGGCTACCGCCTTGAGTCCTTTTTTCTTTTTTTTGAGAGCATCCGCGATTCCAGTAATGGTTCCGCCGGTGCCGACTCCTGCGACGACGATGTCAACCTTGCCTTTTGTGTCGTTCCATATTTCGAGCGCAGTCGTCCTGCGGTGGATTTCAGGGTTCGCCGGATTGTTGAACTGCTGCGGCATGAAGGAGCCGGGCGTGTTGGCATTGAGCTCCTCGGCCTTCTGGACTGCGCCAGCCATACCCTTTTCTCCTGGCGTGAGGACAAGCTCCGCCCCGAGGATAGCCAGAAGCTTCCTGCGTTCCACGCTCATGGTGTCTGGCATCGTGAGTATCAGTTTGTATCCTCTTGCGGCGGACACGAAGGCGAGGGCCACGCCGGTGTTCCCGCTGGTCGGCTCGATTATGGTCCCGCCTGGCTTCAGGCTGCCGTCCTTCTCGGCGGCGTTTATCATGGCCACGCCTATCCTGTCTTTCACGCTTCCGAGAGGATTCATGGACTCCATTTTGCCATATACCGCTGCTCCGAGGCCTTCAGCAATCCTGTTCAGCTTCACCAGAGGCGTGTTGCCGACGGCCTCAGTCAGATTCCTGAATATGCCCATACACTCTCTCCCATTGCTTTAGATGACGAAATATCATGCGGCTATCTGATATTGCAAAATCAAATTCATATGGCGGTTCATATTATTTCAAGACAATCCCTGCCGGGCAGCTTCGGGAATTCGGCATGGGGTTCGGTCTGATACCAGAACGCAGTGGATGCCATGTCGTCCTGGTTTGGCAGATAGCGTCCACCGGACCGCCATCCGAGGGACTGGATGGTGACGGCGAGGTCCTTCTTGAAGCGGACTGGGTCCATGATCCTAAATTAAGCAGTTGGCCGCATTTGCCGCAGATACGAGGCAGCAAG
>DYMC01000238.1 GCA_020721745.1 Lentisphaera sp.
CGCGCCGCAGTAGTCGGCCACGGCCTTCTCGAAGCGCGGCACCATCGGGCCCTGCGTGAGGAAGTCCGAGCGGAGCACCCCGACCACAGCATCAATATCGGCTTGGGTGATCTCCTGACGACCGTACGGGATCATATTTTGCGTTTGCGTAGTCATATGCTCATGCGCCGGCGGCTATGCCGAGCTTGTACAGAGAGGCGAAACACCATTGCTTGAGGGCGCCGATAAACACAACGGCGGCAAGCATAGCGATCACGACACCGGCAAGCCCATGGCCCGGCCCGAGCAACAGGCCAAGACCGACAAAGACGACAAATCCGCCAAGATGTGTGCCGACGATGCTGCGATCTCTCCCCATGGCATAAAGGGCATAGTGGGGGATATGGCCGATCACGAACAGTGCCGAGGTGGCCAGCAGCAGGTAGAAGACCGGTAGGTGCTGAAGATATAGTGGTTTGCCGATCCATTTCAGCACCGGGACCACCAGCAGTGCAGCGGACAGCGCGAGCGCCGCGACAGCAATCAGGGTCTGCTGCCGGAAAGCGCGGCGGGCCGACTCAAAGGCCTGGCGCTCGCCGGTCTTGTAGAGCGAGACAAGACGCGGATAGCGAAAGCTGAATACGGCGGCATCGACAAAACTGATCAGGCTGTTGCAAATGCCGAAATACAAAGTGTAAACACCCAACATTTCCCGGCCAACGAATTCTTCAACAAGGTAACGGTCGAGCGTAAATACCGCCCTGAGTGCAAAGGTGCCGACGAGAAAAAATACAGAAACACGCAGGCCTTGGCGAATCCAGCCCCAGTCAATGCGCGGCGACAGTTCGGACCAGGGCAGCTTGCGCAGCAGCCAGATGCTGCCGGCCAATGCCACAGCGTCTGCCAGCACCCACGACCACAACACAGTGTTCAGTTCTATCGCTGTCAGACCACCGAGATAGGCCGCAACCAAGACGTAACACCATGCCCCCATGCGGAAGAACATGAGGACACCGGCGGATAGCGGCTTGCCGATGATCACCAGCAGCCTGACCAGTTCCTGCGAAAAATGCTCGACGGTCAGCAAGACATAGAAGACCAAAGCGTATTCAACTGGCAACAAACCGGCCATGAAAAGCAACCCTAAGAGCAGGATAACCACCACATAGCTACAGGCGAACAAGACCCCCTGATCGCGCAGCATGCTGGGCCACGTCTTTTGCTCCGCATGGAGCATGGAACGGCCCGCATAGGTGTAAAAATCCAGCCCCAGAAAGAACAGGGCATAACCCACAGTAGCAGTAATCAAGCCGTAAACACCCAATTCTTCCGGCCGCAGTACGCGTGCCAGGAAGAAGATCAGCAGGAATTTGCCAACCAGCCCGCCACCGCGCAGACCTAGATTGAAAAAGCTGGACATCATCGCGGTTGCGCACCACGCGTTACTGAACTCATTCAGATCCTGCCTATCTTATCACGGTTTTTATCGATCCAGGCGCGCAAGGTATCGATTTCCATCCACTCCTTGTTGGAGTTAGAACAGTAGGTAAAATCTTCTGCGACCTTTTGCCCGCCATTGATACGTGCATCATCTTTGCTCCAGTTCCAAATGGCCGGGAGGATTTTGAAATAGCTATTGTACTCGTACGTGTACGGGGCGTCCTCCGGGCCGATCATCTGCTCATGCAATTTTTCCCCCGGCCGGATACCGACGATCTCGTGGCGGGCTTCGGGCGCGATGGTGCGCGCGATGTCGATCACTTTCATGGACGGTATTTTCTTGACGTAGATTTCGCCGCCAGCCATGTCGTCAAAGGCGTGCCAGACGAGTTCGACCCCTGCTTCCAGGGTAATCATGAAGCGCGTCATGCGACCGTCCGTAATCGGCAGCACCCCATTGTTGGCAATGCTCAGGAAGAACGGGATGACGGAACCACGCGAGCCCATCACGTTCCCGTAGCGTACCACGCTGAAGCGTGTGTCATGCGCTCCGGCATAGGCATTCCCGGCGATGAAAAGCTTGTCGGAAACCAATTTTGTGGCCCCGTAGAGATTGGCGGGGCTGCTTGCCTTGTCGGTCGAAAGGGCAACCACGCGCTTCACCTTGCGGTCGATGCAAGCGTCGATCAGATTCATGGCGCCGAGCACGTTCGTCTTCACGCATTCGAACGGGTCGTATTCGGCGATGGGCACAATCTTGGTCGCTGCCGCATGTACGACAAAATCGATGCCATCCAGCGCGCGCAAAAGCCGCTCCTTGTCGCGGACGTCGCCAATGAAGAAACGAACGCGCGGATCGTCGCTGAAAAGCTTGGCCATTTCCCATTGCTTCATTTCATCGCGAGAAAAGATGACCAGACGGCGAGGGTTGTATTTTGCCAGTGTCATGGGCACGAAGGTATGGCCAAACGACCCTGTGCCGCCGGTGATGAGGATGGATGAATTGGTGAGCATTTGTATATTTTCCTTTATTTGGTCCGAATTTTCAGAAACAGTCCAAGTGGATGCAGAGGCATTTCTTTATTTGATCAAAGACGTCGTCCCGTAGCCTGCCGTACTTATTACTTA
>DYMC01000026.1 GCA_020721745.1 Lentisphaera sp.
CTGATACTTGAGTAGTTTTTGGAAAAGTCCGTGCGTCTCCAGATGCAATGTCCGACACTTCCTGCTCAACTTGGACACGGCTTCAATGTATTCGGGAAGAATTTTCATGACTTTTATCAGTAGCATCCCATAATTTGCTTTCGTTCGAAGCTATTTAATGGTATGCGCAGGCTGCTGATTTATGGGCGTGTTTTCATGCGGGAGCCCTGTTTCTCGTCTTTTCGCTCGTCCAGGAGACGCTTCTTGAGAAGCTTGTATTCCTCGAACTTGTTGTCGAAATACGTATTCTTCGCTATCACCGGGACATCCTCCCATTCGAGCCCCTTGTGCTCAAGAGCGCGCGCAAGCATCAGCGTGGTCATGTGCAGCTTCTCATCCAGCCCGAGCTCCTTCTCCAGCATGAGCTTCTTGTAGAGGGCTTCTATCGAGATCGGATAGTTCATTATGTCCCTCTCGAGATACCGGATCGCGTCGGACCTGCGCCGGAGCGCGGTTTTCGCATCGGCCATCTTCAGGTTGGAACGCGATATGGACGGATTCGGAGTCGCCTGCAGCCTCTCAAGGTAGGCCTCTGCCATGTATGGATCCTTGAAATCCTGCATGCAAAGTATCCCGGCCGAGAAAAGAGCTGGGAAGAAATTCGGGTTCAGGTTCGCGGCTGCATCCATGCACGCAAGCGAAAACACAAGATTCTCCGGCTTGTCGCTCGCCATGAACCCCCTGTTGTAAAGGATGTTGGCCCTGTAGTTGTCGGCTCCGTCCCGGACAAGCGCGAAAATCAAAATACCGGCGCAGGCGGCGCGAAAAAGATATTCAGGCAACAAAAACCAAAGGGAGAAGCGGCGTCTTGCAGGCGGGGGCGCGGCATAGGCGGTCTTCCAGAGAAGCCCCAGCAGGACGCTCATCGCGAAGAAATTGTGCCAATGATAGTATGTCATGTCGAAAAGGGAGCAGACGAGGAGGAGCAGGAAGGAGAAAAGCACAGCCCTGCTCCCGGACGAAAGCCTGCGGTACTTTCTGAAAAGAAGCAGAACCGGATGGAATGTAAGCATGAGTATCGCGCCGCCGCCGATCAGCCCGAAGGACCCCAGCATGTAGAGCACATGGTTGTGAGGATGCTCAGTTATGTGCGCAAAATGATGGCTGCGCAGGAAATACCCTATCGGACGATACGCCGTGTATTCCGAAAGATAGCGCGCGTCACCCACGCCAAACCAGAAATTGTCCAGGAAAAGATCCCATCCCCCGGTCCACATCGCAATCCTCATGTCGTGCTGAACGAGACCGGCAAAATATTCGTGGAACAAAAAGAATGACATCACGGCCACCGCGAAAATCGCAAGAAGGCAAAGAAAGAATGCACTCCTCGCAAAACGATCGCCGTCCGTCGCGAAATACACAAAAACAACTGAGCAAAAAGCCGCCGAGACCATCGCCGCCCGCGACTCAGTCTTGAATATTGTGAACACGACAAAGGCAAAAACGATATATTTGCATAGCCGGAAGACAGCGGAATCGCTGCGCAGCGACTCCTTGTGGAGCAGATAGATTACGACGGGGGCAAGCCCCAGCACCAGCGACGCATGCCAGTTCTGGTTGCCGGGAAGCCCCACGAGATTCCCGCCAAACAGCAGCTGCCTCAGCGACATCAGGACGTTCAGGAGCCACAGCAGGGCGAGCAGGCGGACGAACGCGCGCCTCCCGCCTGGAATCAGATAGACGCATAGCGGACAAATGACCCAGGACATCGCCCCGAAATATTCCAGATGCGAATACGACTCGCAGAATGTGAATTGAAATGCGGCGACGGCGAGCGACAGGACCAGCGGGACAAGGAATATCCTCCTCGACGAGAAGGAAAAATCCCTCCGCAGAAAAATCATGATCGCGCAGAACATCGCGAAGAAGACGTTCATCCCTTTGATGTCCTGCGCTATCCTGAAGAGCAGCAGCGAGAACACAAGATAGACCGAAATCAGAACCACCTGGATATTGATTTTCATGCGCATAGACCGCTACTATATACCCCCATGGAAAATATTCGAGGGGTGCGTGCGGGGTCAGTGCGTGTGGGGTCTGCCCCCATTTCTTTTCTTTTTTGCGAATGATAAATCATTATTATTTGCCATTTCACCCGCCTTAAAGCCATTTTTTGTGCAGAGGATTATCAGTCTAAGCGATTTGATTATTAAAGTTATTTTCTTCCGCACAAAATATTGCTCTAAGACCAATATTTCAAGCCGTCAGCACAGATTTTTATAGACAAATATTGGAAGTTTTGGGGACAGACACCGAAAAAAAATGTGAAAATCTCATCCGTCCTCTCCAGTATCAGCCTCATTTTTCACCTATTGGGTTAATTGTTGCATCTTGAAAAGAATTCATGCAACTAATTACACCACAAATGTTTAAAAAAGTCAAGACACCTTTTTATCTTTTTTCTATCACTTTTTCAGGTATATATTTTACCGCGGAATTTTCAAGGCGATTATGGCGTGAAGATTTTTAGAAGGCCAGCAATTTTTTGGCATGCATAACTCGTTGATTATCAATATTTTAATTTTTGCAGTTATGTTTCTGCAATAAATTCTGCAAATCTGCCGCAAATGATGCATTATCAATGAGATATACTGCGCATAGTTAAGTCAGGTGGACGGTAGGTATTCACCGTCATTCCGCCTGTCTGGCCGATGCGGTGAGCTCCTCGCCGGTTCTGACGAGGCGTGCGCTGTTGAAGATTATGACGAGGGTACTGCTTGCGTGGAGGATGGCGGCGGCTATGGGGTTGAGATATCCGAAGACGGAGAAGCTGACACCCGCTATCACGAAGACCATTCCGAAGAAGAGGTTCTGGTTGACCACGGAGTTGGATCTGCGCGCAAGCTTCACCAGCATGGGGATGCGCCTCAGGTCGTTGGTCATGAGGGCTATGGATGCGCTGTTTATGGCTATGTCGCTGCCGATGGCCCCCATGGCTATGCCCAGGTCGCCGGCGGCGAGAGCCGGGGCATCATTGATTCCATCTCCGACAACCGCCACGGTGTAGCTCTTCTTCACGTTCTTGACGAATTCGACCTTGTCGTCCGGCAGGCATTCGGAGCGGACCTCGTCCATTTCGAGGCTTCTGCCGACCTTTTCAGCGACCGATGCGCGGTCTCCGGTGACCATGGAGCATTGGCGTATGCCCTCCTTTCTGAGCCCCGCGATCGCGTCCTTGGCCTCCTTTCGGAGAGTGTCGCGGAGCCCTATCCATCCGATTGCCTTGCCTTCCTTCGCCACGAAGACGATGCTCATTCCGAGGCTTTCCTCCTCGGACGGCTCGTGCGTGGAGGTCAGGGAGACGCCTTTGGACTTCAGCCAGGCCCCTCTGCCCACCAGGCATGGCCTGCCGTCGAGTTTTGCGGACACGCCTTTGCCGTGGGCCTCCTCGAAGAGGTCTATCTTGCCGGCCTTGAGTTCGGCCTCGGCGGCAAGCCTGCACACTGCCTTTGCCGCGGGGTGGTTGCTGTTCGCCTCGAGGGAGTATGCTATGCGCAGCAGTTCCGCCGGCTTCACGCCGTCAACTGGTGCGAGTTTCGCAACGGAGAGATCGCCCTCGGTGAGCGTGCCCGTCTTATCGAATACGACGGAGCGTATCTTCGAGGCCGTTTCCAGATACGAGACATCCTTTATCAGGATGCCGAGACGCGATGCGGCCGCAAGTGCCGCCACCACGGCAGAAGGCGCGGCAAGGACCAGCGCGCAGGGGCACGATGCGACCAGGACAGCTATCACGCTGTTCATGTCGCCGCCGCCGAACCACCATGTGAGGCCGGCTATCATCAGTATTGTCGGAGTGTAGTATCCGGCGTAGAGGTCTATCAGGCGGACTATCGGGGGTTTGCTCCTCTCGGCGGCCATTATCATGGCCTTCACCTTGCCAAGTGTGGTGTCTTCGCCGACCTTCGAGACCTTCACGTCGAGGACGCTGGTGAGGTTCTGGGTGCCGGCGAACACCTCGTCGCCGTTTTCCTTGTCCACAGGGAGGGATTCGCCGGTTATGGAGGACTGGTTGACCGCGCTGCTGCCGGAGGCGATGACTCCGTCCACCGGGAAGTTCTCGCCCGGTCTGACTCTGATGACATCGCCGACCTGCAGGGATATGGCATCCACCTCGATCTCTTTTCCTTCGCTTATCTTTCTCGCGGAGCGCGGCGTGAGCTTGATGAGGTCCTCGATGGAGCGCTGCGCGCCTGAGGCCGTCCTGCTCTCGATGATTATGGCTACCATGAGGAAGAAGCAGATTATGCCTGCGCTCTTGAAGTTGCCTCCTGCGAAGGACGCGAGCACGGCTATGGCGACCAGCTCGTTCATCTGAATCTTGCCTTTTGTGAGGTCTCTTATGGTCTCCAGGAAGATGGGGAAGGCCAGTATGATGGAGCCGATTGCGGCGCTCAGGTCCGAGGACAATGGCTGGTCGGGCTGGAGCCATTCGAGCAGGTATGAATTGAGGACGAAGATGCCGCCCACCATCGCAAGGCCGAGCCTGCCGATGCTTCTGGAATGCGCCGGGCTCCCCCCGCCGTCGTTGGAGCAGAATGCGCAATTTGCGCCTTCTACATGATGGCCGTCCATATTTCTTGCAGCCGTTCCGCTCATTTCGCACCGTCCTTGGCTTCCTTGTCCTTTGGCACCATGGGTTCCGGGTTGAGCATGATCCTAAGCTCCTGCCTATCGCTGCCCCCCGGCGGAATGAGATACTTGTCCTTCACCTTGAGCAGGAATTCGGAGACTCCGTCGTTGTAGAGAGCCAGCAGGACGGTGTCCGGGTTCTTCCTGTATTCCCCGAGAATCTTCCTGAAGTAATTCTCCTCCGACTCTATCTGCGAGACTATTCTGCTGCGGTAGACCCTGGCCTGCGATATGACATCCGCCTTCTCGGCCTCGGCCTCGCTGTCCTTCTTCACCGCATATTCGCGGGCGTTCTGGATGTCCTTGGACATGTCCGCCTCGGCGCCAATGACGTTCTGGAAGGCGGGATTGACCATTAGCGGCGGGGTTTTGCCGGTGAGGTTCACTTCCAGCGTCTCGATGTTTATCCCGAAATCCCACCTGGCCAGTTCCTTTGCGAAATTCGCAAGCACCTGCCTGTTGTACTCGGCGGAATTCTTATACAGGGCGTCGTCCACGGACCATGCCGCGGTAGTGCGCACGACCACGTTGTCGAAGAGGCTTTTGAGGAATGTCCTTGGTCCGCGCGTGCCGAGGCTGCTGCCGGTTTTCGGGCTCTTCAAAATCTCGTCGTCCTGGAAGGGGTCCTGCGGGGTCATCAGCTTCGTGTAGTATTTTGTCGGATCGTTTATCTCGTATACAAGCTCCCATTCGCTGTGTATGATGTTCGCGTCCCCTGTGAGCAGGTATCCTTCGACTGCGGGATTCAGGGGGCCTCCCTGGGGAGCCTGCCCGTCAATGTAGCTTTTTGCGTCCATCTTGTGCCAGAAGGATCTTGTCCTGATGGTCTGCTTGGTGGTCTGTATCTTCACCACTCTCGATATGGGGTAGGGATAGACCCAGTGCCAGCCTTCCTTGAATTCGCCGATTATCTTTCCAAATCTGAGGACTATCGCCGCCTCCTGCGGACGCACGGTGAAGTATCCGGCGAAGACGACATACCAGGCGAGAAGGGCGGCGATGGAGACCGAAAGCACGACGAAGGAATAGCGCAGCAGCTGCACCAGCGCCTGCATTCCGGGGCTGTATTTTTCGGTCTTTCCGTTCATTGTTTTGTTTTTCCCTTTGCCGCCGGGGTGTTCTCGGGGTCGAGAATGTCGAATGGCGGATAGTCTTTCGTGTTCAGGATGAGAGTTGTCTTTTCAGGCATTATCTTTCTCAGAGACTCGAGCTTCCTGAGAAATTCGGCGAGCTCTGGCTCCTCCTTGAAGACGGAATAGAACGATGCGGCCTTGGCGTCCCCCTCGGCCCTGATGCTGCGCGCCTCGGCCTCCGCGTCGGCGAGCATCTGTTTGCGGCGGTTGTCCGCCTCGTCCTTTATCTTCTTCGCGATCTTCTTGCCTTCAGAGCGGTAGTTCTCGGCCAGGACGTTCCTCTCGGAGATCATCCTGTCGAAGACCTTCTCGGAAATTTTCTCCGGAATACCCAGGAACTTCACACCCAGGGCTTTTATCTCGATCCCGTATTCGTCCTTGGCCTGGGCCGCTATGCCATCGAGAATGTCCTTTTCCAGAACGTCAAGCTTGAGCTTGGATGGATCTGTGTTGACAAGCTCCTTGAAGGCGTATTTGCCTATCACGGCGTTCTTCTCAGTCCTGATGAGACTTGTGAGCCTTTCCTCGACCTTCTCCTCGGTCCCGAATTTTTTCAGGACTGTTTCAGGTGCAGATATCCTATATACGACATATGTGCCCACTATCACGTTTTTCCCGTCCGCCGTGTATGTCTCCTCTATCTTGCCGACGGTTCCATCGAAGCATCTGTTGCGCTTGTCGTAGCGGGTGATCTGCTGTATGGGATAAGGCAGCCTGAAATGCAGTCCCGGGCCGCGGGTCCCCACTATCTCCCCGAATGTTGTGACCACCGCGTATTCTGTCTCGTTGACTTGGAACGAGAATATCGTGAGCAGGAAGATGATTGCGACTATCAGGCCGAGCACGACGGTGGGCATATGTCTGGATTTGCCTGGATTGCTGTCTGGCATGTTGTTTTCTCCTGTTGAGTATATTTATTTTTTTTCCGGGGCGAGGTCGGCGAGGGGCACGTCCAGAAGGTCGAGCCTCTGCTTCTCCTCGAGGTTCAGTATGAAGACGTTGTGGGCCAGGTCCGAGGCGACCACGACCTTTCTGACCTTCGCGCATTCGTTCTCGAAGAAGTCCAGATATGTGCGCAACATGAACATGCCGGGCATCTGCCGGTAGGCCAGGAGCTGTTTCATGAAGCGCTCGTTCTCGGATTGGGCCAGCGTGACGGCATTTCTGCTGCCGGTCTCGGCATCGAGGACCACCCTTGCCCCCTCGGCCTCGGCCATCGGGATGGTCTTGTTCTCGTATTCCTTCGCCTTGAGGATATCCGCCTCCTTCTCCTCTATCGCCCCGACGACGTTCTGGAAGGATGGAGCGACCTTCTCGACGGGGGGGTGGACATCGAGTATGTTGACGAACAGCACCTCTATGCCCAGCCCGTGTCTGTCGTATGCCTTCTGCAGGAGATCGGCCAGAAGCGCCTTGTTGCTTTTTCTCTCGAGGGAAAGCATCTTCAGCATGTCCTTCCCGGCGAGAAATTTCACGATCACGGCCTCGCTGACGGCCTTGATGGTCTTCCGGGCGTCCTGGTTTCCGTAGTAGTAGTCTAGGAGCCCCTTTCTGCCTATCCTGTATTGTATGTTGAACACCGAGGAGATGAAGGAGACCGGGGTTTCGTTCTCGGAGACCGACTTGTCGGACGCGACCAGGAAGTTGGCCTCCTTCTCATAGTGCATGACGGTCCACAGGATTGCGTTTGTATCCTTTTCCGGCTTCACGGCGACGCTTTTTTCGTCCGCTCCCGTTCCGACATATACCTCCTGGATGTCGTCGGCCGGTATCCTTATTATCCTGCCGTATGGGTATGGCAGTTTGAAATGTATTCCCGCCGTGAGAGGCTCTCCTTTTTCGAGAACCCCGAAGGACTCCCTCACCCCGAGCTCGTTGGGGTATATCTGCACGAAGCATGTCATTGTCCACAGGCTGAACATCCACAGGATGAGCAGCGGAATCAGCGAAGTCTCGACCATTTTATAGAGCCATGTCCCCGATATCTTGAATCCGAACTGGTAGTCCAGGGTCTCGGCCACGTTCCTCATCAGGCCGCCAGGTTCTGTGAAAAGCGCCAATATCCTGCTCTCGAAGACCGGCCTCTCCTCCATCTCCCCTCTTGGACGATAGAACTCCATGATGAAGTTGAGCAGAAGCTCGACCCCCGTCGCGGCAAGAACAACCATGAAGAAATTCCTTATCCATCCGTCCCACTCCGGACGCCCGGACTTGATGAGCAAAATTGAGACCGACGCGGATGCGAAAATCGCAAAGGAGAGGATCAGCCACGCCCCCGGGACCCTGAACCAGCGGAAGGCTCTCACGCGGGACTGTCCAACCGCGAAGACACCGAAGAAAAGGCAGAGCAGGGCGATCGCCAGGCTCACGAAAGCCGCCGGGGCGTGGTTGGACACGGACGGCGCCTCGATCCGCTTTCCGATGTATCTGTGGTATAGCACCAGGAAGACGGCGGCGGCGGCGATCTCGACCCCGGAAACCACGTAGGGAGCGTATTTGCGGAAGTTGTCCCTCGAGCGCCTCGCCACGAAGAGAACGTCCTCGCCCACCTCCAGTGCGCTCTTGTCCTTGCGTTTCTCGAGGAGAATTCTTTCCTCCTCCTCGATGTGCATCTTGAATTCCATGGATGCCAGGACATAGCATGCGGCGGAACTGGCCAGCACAAATATAATCGGCAGAAGCGCGAGATCCAGCACCGTGGCGCCGAACCATCCACGCGCCATGCCCGGATAGGCCACAACAAACGCTATAAGGGCCGCGAAGGATAGAAACGCCATTGACAGCGTCCTGAACCGGGCCGATTCGTCGAGACGGTTTTGTATTTTGGAGCCTGAATCCATCTAGATTGCGCGCGCCTTTATCACTTTAGCTTAAGGCGGCAATATACATCAAAGACTAGTCAAAGGCAAGAGGCATTCGCTATTTTTCCGTCTGCTCCGCCGGCGGTTCGCCATTGCCCGCTTCGACAGGCTTGTCTATCGTCGCATCCTTTTCCTCCGTCTGCGCCTGGAACTTCGCCAGCAGGGAACTCATCGCCTGATGATCCGCCTTCGCCTTTTCAAGTTCCTTGAGCAAGGCAAGCCTCTCCTCGGCAAACTTGTCGCGCAGCTTTGCAAGTTCGGCCTCCTTGCTTCCCTCGGAATCCCTGATGGCGTTCCGAAGGACATTCTCGAACTCCACCTTCTGCTTGTCCATCTCGGCCTGGAGCTTCTGCATTTCGCCCTTCAGGAGCCTGCGGTCTCCGTCTATCTCCAGAAGAGTCTGCTCCATGTGCTTCTTGTCCGTCCTTTCATCCTTGAGATCGTTGGAGAGGGACTGGGACAGCGAGAGATACTGCTGCTTTTCCTTGTCTATGCCCTCCTTCTCCTCGGTGATGCTTCTTATCATGAGGAACCCGAAGATGCTGACGGCGGCCAGAATCAATATAGTCGCGAAGGAGGCCATGTTCCATTTGGCGCTTCTCTCCAGGTTCAACCTGCTCTGCCTCTCTAGTTCATCCATTCTCCTGGTCATTTCAACCAGCATGTTCCTGAGCATCTCGGCCACCTCGGTGTTGCCGGCCTGCCGCACCAGGCTCGTTCCGGCCCCGGGCCCCGCCGTTTCCTCCGCATGCG
Source organism: Lentisphaera sp. (assembly GCA_020721745.1). Classification (GTDB taxonomy): domain Bacteria; phylum Verrucomicrobiota; class Lentisphaeria; order Victivallales; family GWF2-50-93; genus DYMC01. The sequence continues at coordinate 9,419 of DYMC01000026.1, forward strand.
GCGCATCGCCGGAAGACTGCTCCGCCCCCCGCGCTGCGCCCGAGAACTCCCCGTGTATCGGATGGCGTTTGGCAAGCTCCTCCTCTATGTCGAACGACGAAAGCCCCTGGTCGCGCAGCCCTTTTATCTCGACAAGAACCTCGACGGACTTGTCGGTGTAGACCTTCCGCTTGCCCTGCACTTTGAAATCAATGAACGCCGCGTATCTGACAAGCCAGTCGGTTATTGTCGTCCTCGGGACCTGAAGCTTGTCCGACAACTCGATGACGGTGTATTTGCTCTCGCTTCCCATTTTATCCCCTGTATGTTTGATTATTTTTGGATTTGCTGCGTCTGGCCATAAGCCCCGGATTGATGGTGCCGGACAAATTCCACGTCCCGTTTTATCTGCTCCTTCAGCCTGGCCGTGTCGCTGAAATATCTTTGTTCCCGGATGTATCTGCCAAATCTTATCTCCATCTCCTCCCCATATATGTCCTTTTGAAAATCAAGGATATGGGCCTCGACCAGGACATGGCGCTGCTCTCCGCCGCGCCGGACAGACTGTGCGGTGCCTATTGAAATTGCGGCGGGATGTTCCACTCCGGCGACGATTGCCGACCCGGAGTAAACCCCCTCCGGCGGGATTACTCCTTCGCCAACATCCAGATTTGCAGTTGGAAATTCCAGTTCTTTCGTGGCGAAGGACAGTCCTCTGCCGACTTTCCCGTAGATGCCATACGGCCTTCCAAGCATCCGGCCGGCGGCCTCCAGATCGCCATTCGCCACTGCGCGCCGTATGGAAGAACTGCTTATCTTCGCGTCAGACAATTTCAATTCTTCGACCTTGCGGAATAAAAATCCCCTCTCGTTTGCGAATTTCGCAAGCGTGGTAGCGCCCCCCTTTCCTCCGTGGCCAAAACGCCAGCCAGATCCAACAAAAACAGCCAGGAGCCTGATCTTTTCAGGAGATAGAAAGTCGTCCAGAAAGCGTTCCGGCGAAAGTTCCGCAAACTCCTCGGTGAATGCGATGGTGACCACCGCCTTCATGCCAGCCTGATGCAGGAGCTCTACCTTTCTGCGATGCGGCAGGAGCAGGCCTATTGCCTGTCCGGAATTCAGCAGAGAACGTGGATGTGGGAAAAATGTGATGGCAACCGGGGAAGACCCGTTTCGACGGCATTCTGACGCGAGCTCTCCGAGCAAATGACGGTGCCCGAGATGAAGTCCGTCAAAGACTCCGATGGCGACGGATGCTTTATGGATGCCATGTCTATGTAATTCATCCAGGGATGAAGTTTCGATGATTTGCAGTTTTTCCATCGGCATTGCTTTTCTTATTCGATATTTGCTGAAAGATTGCCGGGGAAACGGAAAAATCAATATTGACTTTGATTTTTTCCCGATATATTGGATTGAGGTAATTGCAAAATTGCCGAAGGTAGGGCGGTTTCGCCCCTCCTTCGCCATGGCTACGGAGGGCAGGCTGAAACCGCCATACAAAGGTAGGGCGCGATCGCCGTATCGCGCCGCCTGACGGCTTCCCGACCCCCTTTCAGGATCGGGATAAACTTGAGCCGTCACTACCTTAAATTCGGTAATTTTGCGATTAGCTCAATCACTTATGCAATTTGCACCGTTAAATTTTGTGGTATGCCTTCCATTCGGGTTCGTTGCCGAATATCCAACGATAGTAGTTTTTTTCAGACATGCAGCTTGCGGCGTCTTCATCTGTTATTATGGTGCATCTAGGATGCAACTGCAGCGCCGACGCGCTGATCATTGATGTTATGGGCCCCTCGACAGCCTTCGCCAAAACTTCCGCCTTGCTTTTTCCAGTTACCAGCATTATTACCCTTTTCGCGTCGAGGATGGTGCCAACGCCCATGGTCATCGCGCGTTTTGGCATCCTGGCCGGGTCGTCGAACAGCGGGCTGTTCTGTGCTATTGTCGCCGGGGTCAGGGCTTTCACCCTTGTCCTCGATCTCAGTGCCGACAGGGGCTCGTTGAAGCCTATATGTCCGTCGGAGCCTATTCCGAGAAGTTGCAGGTCTATTCCTCCGGCTTCTTCTATCTTTCTCTCGTATCTGGCGCATTCGGAATCAAGATCCTCCGCGGATCCATCCGGCAGAAAAGTGTTCCTCTTGTCTATATTTATGTGGTTGAAAAGATGTTTGTCCATGTAGAATCTGTATGAATTCGGGTCGTCCGGCGCGAGCCCCGCGTATTCGTCCAGGTTGAAGGTTCGGACGCTTGAGAAATCCAGTCCTTCCATTTTGTGCATCTGTGTGAGCCTCGCGTAAAGCCTTTCCATCGTCCTGCCGGTGGCCAGCCCCAGGACTAGATCCGGTTTGGATTTGATCGCATCGGATATGAGTCTGGCCACGAGTTCGGTGGCCGATCCGGTGTCGGGGCGGATTATCACTTCCATGTTATTCTCCTTTTCTATTTTTCATGATCAGGTACTCTCATCCGCGAAATCGCAATTTCAAGTCGCCCCGCCCTCCTGAAAGTCCTTCCTGTGACCGGAGTGCATCGAGGACAACGACACCATCATGAAATATGCCGGAACGGCGAGATGCAGAAGCAGTCTCTCCAGCGCCGACGCCGAAAGGTATTCCACGCTCCAAGGGCTGATGACGAAGATGGCGAAATAAGTGGCTCCCAGTGCCGCGAAGCTCGCCATTGGGAACGAAAAAGACGGCCTCCTCCACTGGGGCGTCGCCAGGGAGACGGCCGCCACGAACCAGAATAGCCCCCAACGCGAGATGTCCGTCGTCTGGGAGAGGAATGCCGAGGCGATTCCGGGGATTCTCGCGAGATTCGCTGGATTAAGCATGTTCGCAATCTGCTTCGGATAATTCTCGTGTATCCTCGGAATGTCGGCGCTCCATATGAACCATGGAGCCAGGGCGACGCATGCTATGGAAAATCCCGACGCTATCAGGAGCTTCCCGGCCTTGGACATACCATGTGCCGAGGCGAATGCGAAGAGTAGCACGATGTTCGCAAGCGCCATGACGAGGCCTTCGTTCTTGGTGAAGACAAGCGCCGCGTTCGAGACCATCGCTATCGCAAAATGGGTCTTGTCCCGGGTCTCCAGAAATCTCATGCAGGAAAGGATACCCAGCGAAAAGAAGGCGAGCACGTAGATGTCGGCAGTCCCCGCCCCGGCCCATTGGACCAGCGCCGGGGAGGAGATCAGGATGGCGCAGAGCCCAAGCGCGGACGATCGCCCCATCCTCGCCGCCGCCGAATAGTGGAATACTGCGGCGATCGCCACGAAAAGAGGAACATAGAGGAGCTTGCCCATCGGCTGCGATATACCCCCTGCGCAGGCGTAGACACCGGCGTTGAGAAACGGAACCAGCAGCGGATATTCCAGATGGCTGAAACCGTATCCGGGACGATGGAAGTAGGATTCCTTGTCGAGCGAAGCCAAATACAGCGCCTTCGATTTCAAGCCCCAGAGGGCGAAGGAGTCTATGTCCCATAGCGGCGTGAAGAGAGAATTGAGAATGACGATGCCTGCCGAAATTGAGATGGCTGCAAGAGCCAGCGGCAGCAAAATCCTCGCGGAGGCAATTTTGGCTCCAAGGGCTCCGGCGGCGCGTCTTCCGACTGGAAACGCCTTTGCGGGCCTGGTCCTGCGGGAAAAGACAAAGAGCGACACCGACATGGCCAGAAGGACACAGATGGCCAGCCTCGAGACCGGCAACCCGAGCAACGCGAGCCAGAAGAGGGCGAAGGCGGCCATCCCGCTTCCGAGAATGTAGGAGACGGCGAGCGTCTCTGCCAGCGGCCACGACGGGGCATCCCTGCGATTTTCGCAGATGGCCAAGGCGGAGAATCCGAAGAGGATTATCGCCAGGAAATATGCCGAAAGGAGGATAAGGCTCATCTGGCATCCTCCCTGGCCGGCGTTTTCGCGTAGTCCCACGATATTTCCCCCGATGGAGAACGTCTGAGGACAAGGACGCCCGACACATCATTCGCCATCAGCCATTTTTCATCGGGCTCGAACGTTGATCCGAGAAATTCCGCTCCGCGCACTATCTTCATCTCGCCCGACCCCAGATGGACCCTGCGAGGATACATGAAATACGCCGCACGGAAGTATATGATGCTCGCGGCATCCTCCGGAGCTCCCCAGCCATGCCCGCCCTCGCTTCTGAACCCCTCGAACTTGAGGAAGATGTCACCATCGGGGGCTATTCTGGAGAGGAGCTTGTCAATTCCTGTCGCCAAAAATATGGATCTTTCGTCCTTTCGGAAGACTATCTCGCGGAGCATTGCCGAGAGAGGAAACCTGAAGAGCAGAACGACGATGTTCATCGCGATTCCAGCCGACAGCAGTATCCTGAACGCGGTCTGCCTCATCTTGGCGCTCCGGCTGGATGAAAGTGCACATAGACCTTCTGCATGCCGTCCACGGACGAAACGAGCTTCTCCTCCACCCTGGTCGCTATCCTGTCTCCCTCGATGACGCTGAGATCGCCATCCACGCCAATTGTTATGTTCGCCACGATGAAAGGCCCGAATCTGTGGGCTTTGAGCTCCTCGACGGACCTCACACCCGGGACTCCCATCGCGTTCGCGCTTATGAGATCGTCCAGAGCCTTCCCCGGGACGGTGTCCATCAGATCGTCGGACGATTCCTTGACTATTTTAATGCCTGTTCTTAGTATCAGGATTGACACTACCGCGCCCGCGAGAGGGTCGAACCAACCATATCCGAATATGCTGAACACTATGCCGATCCCGGCCGCCGATGCAGACAATATGTCGTTCCTGTGGTCGTATGCGAGGGCCATCAGGGTGGGATTGGAGATTCTGGCGGCCACTTTCTTCGTGGACAGGTAGAGGTATGTCTTGGAGAGGGCCGTCAGCCCGGCTATGGCCAGGGTGAAGATACGGGGAATGCTTTTCTCCACATGGCCGCTGAAGTAGTGGTATGCGTCGTCGGCAGAATCCCAGAAAAGCGCCGCTGCCGTTGTTATGACGAATGCGCCGACCACCAGAGCGGCGATGCTTTCCATCTGTCTGTGCCCGTAGGGATGCCTCTCGTCGGCGGGCTTGTGGGCGATCTCCATGAAGATCTTCACCACGAAATAATACACCACGTCGGATGTGGAGTTGATCCCGTCGGCAAGGAGCGCACGGCTGTGTCCGAATATCCCCGCCATAGTCTTCGACGCCGCCAGGATGATGTTCCAGGCCAGGCCAAGGTTCACTGTCCGTCTTGATTCGATCCTGGCGCCGTCTCCTGTTTTTCTGGCGGGATCCATGGTGAACTCCTACCTGGAGAGACGGATTATATCCCGCAGAACCGCGTCAACGTCCTCGTGGGCTATCCTTCTGGGGAGCTTTTCGAGTTTCATCCTGTTCTCGGACGCAAGCGCGACCGAGCGATCCAGATCGGAATCGTCCAGACCCGCCGCCGACATCCCGGAAGGAGCTCCGCATCTGGTGATGAACGACCTGTATCCGGCCACGACATCGCGGGGGGATCTTCCCCCGCCGAAAAACCTGGCCAGTCGCATCGTCTTATCAGCGACCTCCCGGTCCCCGCAGTAATAGCTCCACGCGGAAGGAAGCAGAATGGCGACAGCAAGGCCGTGGGCGATCTTCCCGTAGAACGGATAGCTCAGCAGATGCGGTATGCCAGTCGGTTTCGTGGATATCACCATTCCACCAAGCGTGGCGGCGTAGCTCAGCAAGGTCCTCGCCCCCTCCAGATCGGGCTTGACAAGCGCGTCCGGAAGACTCGATACAATCATCCCTATGGCCTCCAGAGCCCATTCGTCGCTTTTCTGGTCGCCTTTTCCCGAGGAAGGCTGCAGGAAGCCTTCTATCGAATGGCAGAGCGCGTCCAGCGCGGTCTGCAAAGTGAGATCCCTGCCGCAGCTGAAGCACAAGCCGGGGTCCAGGAGGGCATGCGATGGAACAATCTCCCTCTCGGCTATCAGCTTCTTGACCCCGGCCCTCCTGTCCACCACGTTTGAATAAGGTGTCACCTCGGACCCTGTCCCCGCAGTGGTCGGAACACATACGACCCTTCTGAGCCGCCTGCCCGGATTCGCCCCGGAGAAACGGTCCTTCCCGAAATAGTCATCTATGCTTCCACCAGCCTGATGCCACATATACGCCGCCTTCGCCGCATCCATCACGCTGCCCCCGCCGGCGGCGACAACCATGTCCGGCCCGAATTCCTCCATGAAATCCTTCAACCTGGCGAGATTCTCCACGTCGAACTCGGGCTCAATGGCATCGTGGAAGACAATGTCGCAGTCGAGATCGTCCATGACAAGGTCGAATTTCTTCCTGAACCCGCTCCTTGACGAGGACCGGGCGCCGCAGACAACAAGCATCCTGGAGGCACCCTCGTATGTGGCAAGGGACTGCAGCGACAGCAAGGCCCCCGGCCGGGGGACTATTGCGGTTTCAGGGCAGGATTCGAAAAAGTCAAGAGCCCTGTCTTCCGATGATCCGTTCTTCTCCATAGCGGGTGGTGGCCTGTTTTTATCTGCGGTCCCTGGATTGAGTCTATCGTCCGATCATCACCATCATCTTCCATATGTCCTGGTCCGTCTTCGCATTGAGCAGCTTGTCCATGTTCACCTTGTTGGCGAAATAGTTGGCCAGCTTTGACACCAGCTCCAGATAGAACACACTGGAGTATATTGGCACCGCCGACACGAACATCACGCGAAGCGGCTCCTCGAATCCATTCTCCGGAACGGGCTTGGCGAGGGTGGCGACAGCCAGTGTCAGCCCGCATGCCTTGACCCCCCTCGCGTGCGGAAACGCTATTCCCTTCTCCATCGTGGTCGAAACAAGGCCCTCACGCTTCAGGAGTGCATCGGCAAAGGTCTCGGCGTTCTCCACAAATCCGGACTCGGCCGTCTTCGCCGCTATCTGCCTTATGGCATCCTCCTTGCTCGATGCCTTGAGCTTTGGCAACATCAGGTCCAGCGACGAGAATCTCGCCACGCCCTTGTATTGCTTGCCCTCATCGCCAGGACGCGCAAGATGCTCGTCGTCGGGAAAGAGATATCTGCCGCAGTTCGGACAAGCGACGCAGTTCTTGTCCGAAAGCACATTGTTCGCGAGCCCTATCGGCAATTTCATCGAGCATCCGGTGCACCTGGAGTCTATCATCGGGCATACCGCCACCCCGTATCTCGACAGTATCCTCTCGAAGGAAGAGACTATATCGAACGGGATGTTCTGCTTGAACCCCGATATGTCGTTCCTCAGCTCCATGCTTGCCTTGTCGCCACGGGCTCGGGCGGGCGACATTATCCCGCCTTCCTTCACCACCGTTTCGAGCTCCTGTATCTGAAGCAGCATATTGACGTATTTGTTCACGAGACCCCCCTTTGCCGCAAGGCATCTGTTTAATTCTGTCCGTAATATATCGCCGATGTTTGCTTTTTTCCAGCGCGGAAGGTATATTTACGGTTCAAATCCCCTCTCCGTCCCGGTAGCTCAGAGGATTAGAGCATCTGACTTCTAATCAGAGGGTCGCAGGTTCGAATCCTGCCCGGGACGCCAGGCTCGTCTTTCGCCTTCAAATCGTAAATACCTGAAAAAGTGATAGAAAAAAGACAAAAGGGGGTCTTGACTTTTTTAAACATTTGTGGTATAATTAGTTGCATGAATTC
>DYMC01000239.1 GCA_020721745.1 Lentisphaera sp.
AGGCTGGCGTTCCCGTGGAAAGGCAATTTTGCAATTGCCTCAGATGTAAAGATTCACTGAAGGACATACTTCAGTGAATATTTACGTTCGGAGTACATGAAGATGAATCGAAAACCAGACAGGCGAATCGTCTCTTCCCGCAGGGCGGAGGGCGGGCAGGCGATACTCGAGTCCATACTCACCATGATGGTGCTTCTCCTTGTGCTCCTGGGTCTGCTCCAGATATTCCAGTTGGCGGCGGCGAAGATACTCACCACCTACTCCGCCTTCAGGTCTCTCAGGTCCTATGTCGTGGGCTTCGACGATTATCTGGTCCAGCGCAGCGCGAGGGTGGCCGCCATCGGAGCGTCTGGAAAGATCACTTCCCCGGACAACGACGAATACAGTTCGCCCCGGGCGCAGTTCGCAGCCGAGGAATTCATGATACCTGAATATCTGAGCGGCGACAGATGGCTTGAATACGAGTACTGGCTTGGAGAGAACGAGTATGACACGGATTACTACCATGAGAGCGTCACCCCTCCCGCAACCACCCTCACCTATTCAACTTCGGTCCCGGAAGAGGCGGGAGTCGCCACCCAGACCGTGTCTTTCAGAGACTATCCCTACGCCATACTGGACATGGCGGACAGGAACAGAGTGTGGATCCAGGTAGGCCCCTCGACGGACATAAGCTCCACTTCATCTTTGTTCAACCACGCCGCGGACTACCTTTCGGAGGAATAGAAATGGGAACGCGCCGACATCGCGGTTCGGAGAGGGGACAAACCCTCATCCTGGGGGTTCTGGCCATAATCATACTGCTCATCGCGACACTAATCATCTTCGATCTGGCGTCAATGGTGAAGACGAAATTCCGCTCGCAGACCGCAGTGGACGCCGCCGCCCTGGCGGCCACGAACTGGCAGGTCGAAAGCCTCAATCTCATCGGAGAACTCAACCTCGTGAAGGCATGCACGGTCCTCGTCAGCGACATATTCCCTCTGGGGGACGACAGCCCCGAGGGCATGGCCGCGTCGAACGACATCCTCACGGAAATGCAGGCCAGGGTCTCCTTCGTCGGTCCCCTGATCGGCTTTGGCGCATCCCAGCAGGCCGCCAAGAACAACCGTATGACCGTAAACGCCCACTACACATCGGTCGTGACGCAGCACATCGAGCACCTCGAGGACGACGACTACTACGGGGAGGATGTCGGCGTCGCCCAGGAGATCGAAGGCTACAGCTGGCGCCAGCCCTACATAGACATGCTCTACGACATAAACGTCGAAGGTGGAGGCATCGCGGTAGCTCCCAACGCGGAGTTCGCCGGACTTCCAGACATAGACCCGTCCTGGCTGATGGATCTGGGCCTCTACGACGCGATAGCCGCCAAATATTGGTGCTATCCGACTCTAAGATGGCTCCTCCAATCCTATAGTTTCGACGGGAAGTGGTGGGACCTGGAGATTTCAAGCGAATACGCCGATTTCACCGAGGAGAGCGAATACCTCACACTCTTCACCGAGTTCTCCGATGCCGGAGATGTCGTCACACGGGAGCAGGCGATGAAATATCTTACGGAAATAGCTGCGGAAAGGCTTCTGATAATTTCCGATGAATATGACGACGACGACGAGCCGGATGACACCGACGAGATAAACTCCCCTCTGCCATACCTCAAGTGGTGCCTCTACGAGTCCACCTGGGAGGACGACGTTCCTTCCAGCGAATGGACCGACGGAACTTATCTCAGGAGCGGACTCAAGGAGGAATACGCATATGGCGGAGCCGTCTCCAAGATGTCATGCAGCATCGAGACAGACTACCAGTCCAGCGCCTATTCCATAAACAGCATCAGGAGCGACAAGCTCGTCCAGCGCACCACCCCCACCACCGTCAAGTCCGAGAGCTCGGCCCTCTCGAAACCGCTTGGAGCGCTGGGAAGCGGCATCCCGCCATACGTCTCCGGAATGGTGCTTCCGGTCTTCGACAAGTCAAGACTCATACCTCTTGCCATGCAGGACCCTTCCGGCATCTACGATCCCTTCGACAGCCGCCAATACGAACTATACGAGTTCCTCCAGTGGCTGGACGAGGTTGACGACCTGGACAATCCCGGCAGCAGTCCGCCCGCCGGAGGCTCCTACTTCCTCAGCTGCCTCCAGAAACTCAACACCGAAAGCTGGCGCAGCTCCGGATACAACAGAAACTTCGTGGACACCGGAACCTATCCGACCACCGCATACGACGAGGACACGAATCCGACCGGGGCAGGATGGCTGCAGATGGGACATCTCTACGAGTATGATGCCACCGGCCTCACCCCGATAGCCATAATCGAGACCAACGAGGACACCTGCGACGACTGGGAGGGCAGCGGCCCTGGGCAGAGATACGGTCCCTCGGTCCTGCACTGAAAAGTCTGCTCCGTCATTCTCAAGATAATTCCGTCCGCGCTGGGAATCACCGCTCTCGCTCCGGTGATGTCGAATGCCCTCCGCCCTCCGCCC
>DYMC01000027.1 GCA_020721745.1 Lentisphaera sp.
ATTAAACTTTAGGGATTTTAGGGAACAACCCCGGAACACATAAGAAGAATGAAGATGGCCGCAAATGTGCGTATCCAGTAAACTGAGCTGATTTCAAAACTCCGTGTTCGGGGTAAATCCGTTGGGTAAATGTTCACTATTTTTCGATTTTCGCGATGATGTCGCGGAGGAGTGCGGCGCGTTCGAATTCGAGTTTTGCGGCTGCATCGAGCATTTCCTTCCTGAGTTCCTCGATGCTTTCATCTCCGACACTTTCCATGTCGAGGATCTCCGCTTTTCTGTCCTTGTCCTTCGCGCCGGAGACGGAATAGACCGAGATGTCCTCGCGAATCTCCTTCGCGATGGTTCTGGGCTCTATCTTGTATTTTCTGTTGTAGGCGAGCTGTTTCCTCCTCCTGCTCTCCGCGACCCCGACAAATCTGCGGATGCTGTCGGTGATCTTGTCCGCGTAGAGGATCACCCTGCCCTGCGAATTTCGCGCGGCCCTGCCCGCGACCTGGACTAGGGATCGTTCGGAGCGGAGGAAGCCCTCCTTGTCGGCATCTAGGATGGCGACGAGCGCGACTTCCGGCAGGTCTATTCCCTCTCTGAGGAGGTTTATTCCTACTAGGCAGTCGAATTCGCCTTTGCGAAGTTCGCAAAGTATCTTCGAGCGTTCGAGGGCGTCTATTTCGGAGTGCAGGTAGCGGACTTTGAGCCCGAGCTCCTTGAGATATTCGCAGAGGCGTTCGGAGCTTCGCTTCGTGAGCGTGGTGGCCAGGACGCGCTCCTTTTTCCCGGCGCATCTGCGAATTTCGCAGACGAGGTCTTCGATCTGGCCTTCGAGGGGGCGGATGGAGACTTCCGGGTCGAGTAGGCCTGTCGGCCGGACGACCTGCTCGACGGGCTGTCCCGAAAGTCTGAGCTCGTATTCGGCGGGGGTGGCGGACACGAAGAGCGTTCTTTTCGATGTGAGCGAGGAGAATTCGTCGAATGTGAGGGGGCGGTTGTCGAGGGCCGAGGGGAGTCTGAATCCATGTTCCACCAGTGTCTCCTTGCGGCTTCTGTCGGCCTTGAACATGGCTCTGATCTGCGGGATGGTGACGTGGGATTCGTCTATGACCGTGATGAAGTCCTTCGGGAAGAAGTCGAGGAGGCAGAACGGGCGCTGCCCCGGGGCGCGGTCGGAGAGGTGGAGCGAGTAGTTTTCGATTCCGGAGCAGTATCCCGTCTCGTGCATCATCTCGATGTCGAACATGGTCCTCTGGTGTATTCTCTGAGCTTCGACAAGGAGGTTCTTCTCTTCAAAATATTTCACCCGTTCCGCCAGTTCTGTCTTTATTCGTCCCACGGCGCGCTCCATCCTGTCCTGCGGTATGACGAAATGCTTGCATGGGAAGAAGACGATCCTCTCCTTTCTCTCCAGAAGCTTGCCTGTCAGCGGATCGTGGACCGAGATGCTTTCGATCTCATCCTCCCAGAACCCGACTCTGGCGAAGAAGTCCCTGTCCGGGAAGAAGACATCTACGGAGTCCCCGCGGGCACGGAACTGTCCCTTCTGCGGGGCTGTGTCGTTCCTGTCGTACTGGATTCTGACGAGGGAGTCGAGGAAGTCCTTTCGCTTCATTTTTGCGCCTTTTTGGAGGACGACTGACATTTCGGTGAAGTCCTCCGGGGAGCCGAGGCCGTAGATGCACGATACGCTTGCGACTATTATGACATCGCTTCTTTCGACGAGTGCGCTTGTGGCGGAGAGGCGGAGGCGTTCGATGCCCTCGTTGATGCTGGCGTCCTTCGCGATGTATGTGTCGGTCTGCGGGATGTATGCCTCCGGCAGGTAGTAGTCGTAGTAGCTGATGAAGAATTCGACGGCGTTTTCCGGGAAGAACGACTTGAACTCGCTGAAGAGTTGTGCGGCGAGGGTTTTGTTGTGGGAGAGGACGAGGACCGGCATCTGGAATTTCTCGATGACATTCGCTATGGTGAAGGTCTTGCCGGATCCTGTCACGCCGAGGAGAGTCTGGTATTTGTCCCCGCGGCGTATCCCGTCGGACAATCTGGCTATCGCCTCGGGCTGGTCGCCCGCCGGTTTGAATCCGGAAATGAGCTTGAACATATTGGCACCGCATGGAATTCGTGTTCGGTGTTTGGCGGGCTATATTAGCAGCCCAACATAGAAAAAACAAGCGGAGGAAGCAGATGGGCGAACTCTTCAAGACGGTAATTCTCGCGGCTGTGCAGGGATTGACGGAATTCCTGCCGGTGAGCTCGTCGGGGCATCTGGTCCTATTGGGCAAGCTTCTGGACGTGAAGGAGGATTCGGTGCTTCTCGTGGCGACCTTGCATGCCGGAACGCTTGTATCGGTGCTGTTCGTCTATTTCAGGGAGATACTCGCCGTGCTGTCCTCGCGCCGCCTGATACTGCTGATAGCCGTGTCCAGTGTTCCGGCCGGGCTGGTCGGGGTCGGGCTGAAGCTTTCCGGCCTGGACGAAATCATCTTCGATTCCCCGCTCGTAGCCGGGCTTGGTCTTCTTGCGACATCCGCGATACTGCTGCGTCTTCCCGGGAGGCATCAGGCGCAGTCGAAGGAGATGGGGGATTTGAGTTTCAGGGATGCGCTGCTGGTCGGGTTCGCCCAGCTTTTCGCGATTATTCCCGGGGTGTCGAGATCGGGTTCGACGATATGCGCGTGCCTTCGCCTCGACATGAAGAGGCGGGATGCGTCAACCTATTCCTTTCTCATGTCCATTCCAGTGATTGCCGGGGCGGCGGCCGTGGAGACCGCGCCGCTTTTCCTGAAGCCTGGAAAGGTGGCCGATGCATCGGACCATCTGGCGCTTCTGGCTGGTTTTGCCGTATCTGCCGTAGTCGGATACGCCGCGTTGAAGATGGTGATAGAATCCGTCCGGAAGGGGGTGCTCCCGAAGTATGGCTACTACTGCATGTGCGCCGGGGCGCTTGTCGTCGTCTGGGAACTTGTCGCCATGTTGAAATGAGCGGATGGCCAATTATATTAGAATCTTTTCATGAAACATAATCCGCGTTCTCCCTGTGCATGGGAGGAGCTTTTGGAGATGCCATGAGGACGGCTTTTTTTCCCGGGACATTCGACCCTGTGACACTTGGCCACGTTGACGTGGTGCGCCGGGCGGCGGCGCTTTTCGACAAGCTGATAGTCGCTGTTGCGGTCAACACGTCGAAGGAGCCGATGTTCAGTCTTGAGAAGCGGGTCGAGATGCTGAAGAGGACATGTTCTGGCATAGCCAACGCCGAGGTGATATCGTTCGAGGGGCTTCTCGTGGATGCGATAGAGAAATACGGCGTGGTGACGGTGGTGAGGGGGCTGAGGGCGATATCCGATTTCGAATACGAGTTCCAGATGGCGATGATGAACCGGGAGATAAACGCGAAGTTCGAGACTGTGTTCCTGATGCCGAGTCCGCAGTATTCGTTCGTGAGTTCGAGGATGATAAAGGAGATAGTATCGCTCGGCGGCGACGTGTCGCCATTCGTCCCGGGGATCGTGATGGATGAGATGGGGGCCAGGAGATGAAGTTCAGACTTTCCTTCAACTTCAATCAAATAGAGCGCGCTCCGCTCAGGTTCGAGGGGACTGCGCCGGCGGGCTGCTTCGACATATCCGACGACGATCTGGTCCGCTTCGGGGATGTCCGATACGAGCTTCTCGTGAGCCAGATATCGGGGGGTGCGATGCTGACGGGCTGGATTTCAGCGCGGACGACCCGCCGCTGCGTCCGCTGTCTTCGCGGCTTCGACTTCGATATTCAGGTCCGCGACCTGGATCATTTCTACGAAAAGGAGAAGGACCGGGAATTCGACTTGATTCCTGATCTTAGGGAGGATATATTGCTGGCTTCACCTTCAAACCTAGCATGCGCCGAGGGATGCAAGGGCTTGTGCCCGTTGTGCGGCGCGGACCTGAACGACGGGGACTGCGGCTGCCGCAGGGACGACCTGCCTGCCGGCGGGGCGTGGGACGGGCTTGACGGCCTGAGGGTGGAAATTGGCCCGGCGAAAAAAAACAAAGGAGTGTCACATGGCGAATCCAAGAAGAAGAAAATCTAAGATGAAGAAGCGCCAGATCAAGGCCGGAAGGCCTTATCTTGGTGTCCAGTCGAACAGCTGCACGTCGTGCGGTTCGCCCGTCCTTCCCCACAGGGTCTGCAAGTCATGCGGGATCTATGGCGGGGTGCAGGCGGTCACACCGAAGACGAAGAAGAAAGGGAAGACGAAATGAAGATTGCTCTTGACGCGATGGGCGGGGACTACGCCCCGCAGGCGGCGATAAGGGGAGCGAAGGAGGCTCTGGAGAGCTACCCCGGTGTCCGTCTCATCATCGTGGGCAAGACCGATGTTCTGGATCCTCTTCTGGCGGAGAACGGGCTCAAGGGCCACGAAAGGGTCGAGCTGGTGCATGCGGAGGAGACGGTGCTGATGAGCGACACATCTACCGTCGCCATCAAGTCGAAGAAGGATTCTTCCATAACGGTGGCGGCCACTCTTGTGAAGGAGGGTCGCGCGGGGGCTGTAGTGAGCGCCGGCCACACTGGTGCAGCAGTCGCGGCGACGACAGTCAAGATGAGGCTGCTGGATGGTGTTGACCGTCCGGCGATAGCGGCGATAATGCCTAGCGAGAAGGGACCCTTCGTCCTGATAGACGCCGGGGCGAACATAGATTCGAAGCCGATAAACCTGATACAGTTCGCGGTGATGGGGGATGTGTATGCGCAGACGGCGCTTGGCATGAAGAATCCGCGGGTCGGCCTCCTTAGCATCGGCGAGGAGGACATCAAGGGCAACGGGCTGACGAAGGAAGTCTTCAAGAAGCTGTCCGAGATGCCGATAAACTTCATCGGGAACGTGGAGGGCAAGGTGATATTCCAGAGATACGCCGACGTGGTGGTATGTGACGGTTTCGTCGGCAACGTTCTTCTGAAATCGAGCGAAAGCCTGGCGAAGGCGACGATGCACTGGATAAAGGAGGCGTTCTCGCGGAACACCTACAGGATAGCCGGCGCGCTCCTGGCCAAGGAGGCTTTCAAGGAGCTCAAGGAAATAGGCGACTACGAGGGGTATGGCGGCGCCCCGCTTCTCGGAGTGGACGGGGTCTGTATAATAGGCCACGGAAGCTCGTCGCCGAAGGCGTTCAAGAATGCGATAAGAGTGGCGGACGAATCCGTCAAGGTCAAGCTCAACAGCAGGATATGCGAAAAGCTCGTCGAGAGCGGAGCATTGCCTGGAAGCTTCAAGCCCAACCAAGGATGACAAGCAATGGCAATAAAGATAGTCGGAACAGGCTCGCATGTGCCGTCGAGGATACTCGGAAACCACGATCTGGAGAAAATGGTTGACACAACCGACGAGTGGATACGGACGAGGACTGGCATTCTGGAGCGCAGGATAGCGGACGCGTCCGAGACACCGTCCGAGATGGCGCTCCATGCATCCAGGAGGGCGCTGGAGATGGCCGGGATGGACGCGAAGGATCTGGACATGGTCATAGTCGCGACAGTCACGGGTGACAGGATAATTCCCAGCACGGCATGCATACTGCAGAAGAAGCTTGGTGCGCAGAAGGCGTTCTGCTTCGACATACAGGCGGCATGCACCGGGCTTCTATACGCGATAGACATAGCGAATGCGATGATAGCGCAGGGGGCTAAATACAAGAAGGCACTGGTTGTTGGAGTGGAGAAGCTATCATCCATAACGGACTGGAAGGATCGCAACACCTGCGTTCTCTTCGGGGATGGGGCTGGAGCGGTGGTTTTGGAGAAGCGCAAGAGTTCCGGGGACATTGGCGGGATTCTTGCCAGCAAGCTGGCGTCGAACGGATGCCATGCGGACATTCTCCAGGTTCCCGCCGGGGGTTCGGAGATGCCGATGACGCACGAGGTGCTCGACCAGCGCCTTCACACGATAAGGATGGAGGGTCAGGAGGTTTTCAAGCTGGCGGTGAACGAGATGGTGAAGGCCTGCAACCACGTCATATCGGAGGTGGGCATATCCGTCGGGGAGATACGCTGGCTCATACCGCACCAGGCCAACATCCGGATAATAGAGGCTGTCGGGACCAGAGTGGGGATAGCCCGCGAGAGGGTCTATGTGAATCTTGACAAATACGGGAATACGTCGGCGGCATCGGTGGGGATAGCCCTGGACGAGATAGTGAGAAAGGGGCTGCTGCAGAGAGGCGACTACGTTCTGGCCACTGCCTTCGGCTCCGGACTCACATGGGGGGCCACGCTTCTGAGATGGTGATCCATGCCCTTTTGCCAGGTAGCTGAGGCAATTTCAAAAGTAAGAGTTCAGTAACCCCATCATTTTACTGGAGGTAATTGCAAAACTCCTTTCGTGGGCATGGCCCCGAGGCCCTTTGGGCTCGGGATCTTACGACAAGCATGCCCCTCCACGCCGATTTTTGCGAAAAATCGGCGTAAAAATGGAGGGACGCGCTTGCGCGTCCGGAGTTTTGCAATTACCTCGTAGTAAATATTCACTGAAGACGTGAGCCCGCCGTAGGGGCGGACAAGCCCGCCATTTGGGCGGGCAAGCTTCACGACATCTCAGGAATGACGGGGTTCAGTGAATATTTACCAACTAAGGTTGTGAACTCCGGCGGACTGACCCCGAATGCGGAGTTTTGAAATCAGCTCAGATTTTCACTGTAAGGATCCGGTGAAGACGTAAATCCTCCGTGGGGGCGGGCGGGCTTCGTTCCGTCTCGAGAATGACGGGCTTCACGGAATTCCTGCAAGCGGAGCGCGTCATGATTAAATTTTTTTCGAGCCGGTTACGAAGCTCCCCGGTGCCTCGCGGAGCTCTGCTGTTGGCTGTTCTGCCGATCGTGCTTCTCGCATGCTTCTCCTCCATCTCAGCGGAGATGGATTGGAGGGCGGAAGGGGGGCTTGTGCACCGTCCAACGCGGGATGCCCTCGAATCGCTGCATCGTAGCATCGAAAGGTATTTCCAGCATGTGGATTCGGTCCCGATGCCAATCCGAGTCGAGCCCAGTTCCCAACTTCTTCCTGGAGAGACATTGGTTCTTGCTGATTCCAAGGTCCTGAGGATACTCATATCGAATTTGCCCGGGGCTATTTCGCCAGAGGCGATGATGGGGATATCCTCCGCTCTCGTGGCGAACAAGATCGCCCCGGATCTGCCCGGTCGCCAAGGGAGGATTCCGGAATGGGTCGCCTGCGGCTTCGTATTCCGTTCCGGTGAGGACATGAAGAGGCCATTCCTGAGGCTTCCCCGCTATCCTGTCGGCAACGCGATGTTGGTTTCGGGCTTCGGTGTCAACTGGGCGCGCTTCCTTGCGGATGGCTCTCCCCGTGCCGGGGACTCCTCGTTCAGGCTCATGGGCGAGCTTGGCTGGGCGCTTCTGTCGAGCTTTTCAAGAAGCAAAGTTCAGACGGAACTGGCGACGAATCTAAGGACGTGGATGCTTGATGAGACGGATGGGTCCGCTTCTTCTGCGCCCCAGATCCCCGCCGACGCGGAACGCATCGTCCTCAAGGCTCTTGTCAACAATTGCTTCCCATCGCCCCCCGGCGCATGTTCCAGGGATTTCAAGCTTGCCATGTCGAGGCTCAAGGCCGCTCTTGCCGATGCCGACAAGGACCCGGAAAACTCCCTGGCCGCGAAGAACGATGCACTTGGGCTGGCTCTGGAGGAGCTGGAGGATCTCCGCAACAGGACACCCCACATGTCGCAGAAGGACTTGGCCGGCTTTCTATCGAAGCTTTCCAAATTCCGAGGTAGAGCCGACAGCTATGGGCTCCTGGATCTTCTGGAAGAGACCGATGCCGAGATGATTTTCGGAGCCGACTCCGCGGCATACGAATTTCTGTGCTCATCGGAGGCGGCGCACACGGCCCCAGGCAGAAGATATTCGGCGATGCTCGATCTGCTCGCCAGCCACCACCACACCCGGATCGAGGAGCTTGGAATGAGATGAGACGACTTGCCAACCTCATACTTCCCGTCCTCGCACTGCTCTTGCTGGCGATCCTTGCCCTCGGCCCCGCAAAGCGTTTCACGAGGGATTTCCTCGCCGTCTTCTCCATCCCGTCCGGAAAATCGGCAACGCTTCCGCCAGACATGTCCGCGTCCTCGCTGGAGCCCGTTTCGATGCGCATGGCCAGGATCGAGAAGGAGAACTCCGACCTGAGGCGCATCTGCAAGATAGCGAGCCCGCGCGGATACAGGGTGGTCGCGGCGGATGTCACATCCAGGGATCCGAGGAACTGGATGGAGCGCATGATAGTGGGAAAGGGCGAGGCCGACGGGGTCTCCGAGGGAATGGTGGTTCTCGCGTTCAACAAGCCACAGTATTCGTTCAAGGCCGCGTATTCGATTGTTGGAAGGGTCCTGGGGACATCCCGGCACACGGCGGAAATTGCGACGATATACGACAGGGATTTCACCCTGAGCGCCGCGATCGGGGAGGAGATGGCGCCAGCGGTGATCACGGGAGGCCCGGAGCCAAGGCTCGAATATTTCAATCCAAATCTCATCGGCGACGGGGAGCAGGATGTCAGAAGTTCTGAATTCTCCACGGTCTGCCCTCCGCATGTGCCGGCAGGGTCGGCATCACCGGTCGCGGCTCCGGACGCGTTCACCCAGCCGACGGTTCTGCCCTTCACCCCGTGGGCGGACGTGTCCGGTGCCCGCTTCGTGATAATCCTGGTTCCCGACAGATGAAGGCGATATTCATATACACTTGTATGCTCTGCGCGATCCTTCTCCAGGAGAATCTGGGGGCCAGGGGGATATGCGCGCCCATATTCGTCGCCGTTGCGGCCTTTTCCATCACGATGACGCCACTGCCCGCCTTCGCATCCACGTGCCTGCTGTCCGCGCTCGTCTCCGATCTGGCGACCTGCGGAGAAACTTTTTCCGCCACGATGGCGGCATTCCCGTTCATGGTCTCGATGGTCTTCTTCGACGCATGGAGGAGGAAGAGCAAGGTCGCCGGAGCGGCATTGGCGCTCTTCGCCTCCGCGCCGATCCTCGTCTTCCACATCTTCTACTTCGCGCTTGCGCTTCCGGCACGGTTTTCAGACCTGCTCCGTCTATTGATCTCCCTGCCCCTGAGCATAGTCCTCTGCGTGATCCTCCACATGGCAATGGGGGGTCTCGCCAATGCGCTCGAGATCAGGGAGCCGGAAAGGATGGTGTTCCAATGATCAGGATCGGAATGCTCTTTGCGATGATCTTCATGCTCTACTGCGCTCTCGTGTTCAGGCTTTGGAACGAGCAGGTCAGATACGGGGAGGAGCACAGGAGGAGGATATCGAAGCAGTCCATAAGGTGCATAAGGGAGCCCGGCATACGCGGAAAGATACTGACCCGCGACATGAAGGTAGTGGCCGGACTCAGGCAGGAGCGCGAAATTCTCTTCCACCTGTCCGAGATGAGGAAGCCTGGGAAGCTGTCCAATACCATAGCCCACGTGATGGATGTCGCGGCGCGGATATCCGCCGCAACCGGACGCCGGATAGAGATGGACGAGGAGAAGATAAAGCAGCACATATTCCACAAGCCGGCGCTCCCGATGAAGGTCGCTGGAAGCCTCAGCGACAAGGAGCTGGGGCGCTTCTGCGAGATATTCCCCCGCATCCCGGGAGTGGATCTGGGTGTGTCCTATGTAAGGGACTATCCCATGGGTGATTTCGCTGCGCAGGTCGTGGGCTATCTAGGCAAGGAGGATCCGGCGGATGCCGAGGACAGGGAGCGCTTCTTCTACTACCAACCGGACTTCGTCGGGCGGACCGGGATAGAGAGGCTCTGCGAAAAGAGCATAGGACAGTTCGGGGTAAACATCGGGGGCCTGCGGGGAGCCGAGGGATATTCGCTTGTCAGGGTTGACACTCAGGGCTTCGTGGACAAGACGCTCGAGACGCTGGTTCCGCCATCGCACGGCAAGAGCGTGATGCTGACCATCGACTCGAGAGCCCAGGAGACGGCCGAGTTCATCCTGCTCGGAGAGGCTGGTGCCTTCGTGCTTCTTGACTGCGCCAACGGCGACGTGCTCGCGATGGCCTCTTCCCCGGCGTTCAATCCAGGGGTCTTCGTCCCCGCCGCGAGCCGCTCCGACTATTCGAGGCTTTCGAGGGATCCGCTCAAGCCTTTTCTGAACAGGGCGACAAGCGCGGCCTACACTCCGGGTTCCATTCTCAAGCCGCTGATAGCGCTGGCCATCCTGGATTCGGGCATATCTCCGCTGGAGCAAGTCAACTGCCCGGGCTACACCACGATCGGGAACCAGAGGATAAGATGCTGGAGGACAGGCGGACACGGCGAACTGGCCATGGTCAAGGCGATAGAGCAGTCCTGCAATGCGTATTTCATCGAGGAGGGGGTGAAGACCGGATTCGACAGGATAAAGTCGAAGCTCGATCAGGCCGGACTGGGGAGGAAGACCGGATTCGATCTTTCGGAGAGCGCAGGCCTGGCGCCATCGCGCGAATACAAGAAAAGGGCCACGGGGGAGAAATGGACAGTCTTCGACACGGCCATACTTTCCATCGGCCAGGGAACCGTGCTGCTGACACCTCTCCAGGTCGCCACATACATGTCGGCCATAGCAAACAGGGGAAAAGCCTTCCGGCCGAGAATCGTGAAGGCCGCCTTCGACCACCAGGGGAACCTGATAAGCGGGAACCGCCCGGCGGAAACGCATCTCGACATAGGACAGCCGGAAAGCCATTTCGACACGATCAGGCAGGGGATGCACGACGTGGTCAACACCGACACCGGCACCGGGAGGAAGGCCCGTTCCGATAAGATCACCGTCTTTGGCAAGACTGGCACGGCCGAGATCATATCGGCCGGCATGAAGGGCAAGAACACGTGGTTCGCGGGGTTCGCCGAGAACGAAGGAGGAAGATACGCCTTCGCGCTGGTCGTGGAGAACGGGATCAGCGGCGGAACAACATGCGCCCCCAAGATTAAACAATTTTTTAATGATTGGCTCGATTGAATTTTCGAAAAGGACGGCTAGATATATTGATTCTTTGTCGCCCGCCTCCCTCCTGAGGGGGGCCGGGGCAAAACAGAAAACAATGAGGGAAAATGAGAGTCCTCGTCACAGGAATAATCGCCGGCCTCGACGACAGGAAATACATCGAGGAGGCCATCGCCTGCGCCAGGAAGGACAACCTCGATGTCAAATACTTCAACCTCGTGGACGAGATAGAGCGCACCGGCAACAAGAAGCTGGACATGCTCCTCGGCACCACGAACTACCTCTTCGAAGTCATAAGGGAGAGGGAATACAGGAAGATAGGATACGAGCTCGAGAAAGGCAAGGTGGAGAACGCCATAATCAGAGTCCCCGCCACCATACAGTGGAACAGGATCAACTTCAAGCTCAAGGACCACGAGGAGATAAGAAACTACATCAGGCCGGACATCATCATAACCCTCATAGATGCCGAATGGCTCATAAGGGAGCGTTTCGGGAAGGACCCCGGCAAGAACGTCTTCCTCGGACGAATAAAGGAGCAGAAGCACACCATAAGGGATGTCCTGAGCTGGATGAACGAGGAGGTCAGCCTGGCCGAGGACTGGGCCGCCTACATGGGGGTCAGGCACTACATAATACCCACGGGGCAGGATCCGCGCAGCGTCTCCAAGCTCATCAAGTTCAAGGACGTGCCGTCCTTCTACGCATCGTATTCGATGACGCACTGCGACAAGGAAGCCAGGGACGAGATAAACCGTGTGGTGAAGAGACTGTCCAAATACGGCCTCGTGCTGGATCCGCAGGCGATCGAGATCGGCTTCAACTACGACTCCGTGGAGGACAAGGAGGCCACCTACGCCTACACAGTCCACCGCGACCTGCACTGGTTCGTCGGGAAAGTTGACGCTGTCGTGGCGATACACCCCTATTCCGAGCGCCCTCCCCTGTCCACCGGCATGATGGACGAGCTGGGGCACGCCAGAGACTATCTCAAGAAGAGATACATGATATTCCCTCCCAGGAATCTCAGTCCGTTCACCACGGACAGCTACATAGAGAAAGGGCACATATTCTCAAATCCGGACGAGTTCTTCCTCTGCCTCGAGGCGGAAGGGTTCAAACCACTAGACTAAAAACAGGGGGTCCATGATGCCAGACAACGAACTTGAAGTTTCATGCCCGGGCTGCAATGCGATCTTCAGTGTCCCGGCCGAGCTCGCCGGCGAGGTCGCCGAATGCTCGGAATGCGGAGCAGTCTTCGAGATTCCGAAGCAGGAGGAGATCGAGCAGGAAACGGGAACCGAGACCGGCGCAATAAAAGGCAAGGTCACGGAGGAGAGCGAGACCGCCACAAACACAGTCAAACTGTCGCGCACAAGCATAGGGATGATCCCGAACCTGAAGGATACTTTCACCTTCGGGGAACCGGCAAAACCGGCGGCACCGGCGGCACCTTCGCTCCCACGCCCCGGATCGGATCCTACATTCGCCCCGCCACCCCAGCCCGCCCCTCGGCAAGCACAGCAGCGCCCGGCATTCACCGCGCCGACACCTCCTCCACAACAGCAGCAGCCACCAAAAGCAGCGGCTCCAGCCTCTTTCCCAATCCCTCCGGCCCAGCCGCCCGCCGCCCCGCGGCAGGGATCTCCGCTCGAATCCCCCCAGTTCAAGACACAGATGACTGGCCATGCGGCTCCGCCGCCGGCCCCCGTTCCGGCCGCGCCACCACCAGTCTCGACACCTCCCCCCAGACCTCCATCCGCATCCGCGCCAGGTGGACAGAAGATAAGCTTCAAGAAGCCGGGACCTCCCACGGCACCAGGTGCCGCCCCGCAGACACAGAGAGCCGCGCCATCCGCGGCGGCTCCATCGCAATCGGCGCAACTACCTCCTTGGACAAGAATACAGCTGCACACCGACGAACAGGTCTATGGATTCAGGGAGATAGCGGCGAATCCGGTCGGGGTTGCAATCGGCGCAAGCTGCCCGGTCCTAATCTGCCTGGCTGCCGTCTTCCTCGCGAGATCGGACGCAATCATTTCCTATGCGATAGTCGGGGGAGTCTGGCTCGCCTCGTTCGCCACGATAGCCGCAATAGCCGCGAAATCCAAGACCTTCATCGCCTTCACATCGGCGAGAGTGATCTTCATCTCCGGCTCCAAGCGCATCGAACTGAACAAGTAATGGACAAGAACCTAAGTTCTTTCGCCGCCTACCTCAGAGGCGAGAGGAACGCCTCCGAGCACACGGTCTCGAGCTATTGCTCCGACATAGCGCAATTTGCGAATTTCGCATTCCCTGCGCAACCCGATTCTGACGAGCAAGCCTGCATCAACTGGAGCTCGGCGGGACTTGTCAACGCAAGGCTATTCCTGGGCGAACTCCAGAAGAGGGAGATATCCAGAAGCTCGGTCCTGAGGAAGATATCGTCACTGAGAACCTTCTACAGGTTCCTGACGAGGGAGAAAGTGGCAGATTCCAATCCCTTCGCCGCGCTCTCGATGCCGAAGAAGGAGAGGAGGCTCCCCAAATACCTCTCGATCCAGCAGATAGAGGCGCTGATGAAGGCACCGGCAATGTATTGGAGCAGACCGGACGCCGGCCCGGAGAACTCGAACCCGGAGTTTGCGAATTTCGCAATGCTCCGCGACACAGCCATACTCGAGACGATATACAGCGGCGGACTCCGAATCAACGAGGCCCTGTCGCTCGCGGAATCCGGGATAGACCTGCTCTCCGACATCGTGAAGGTCAGGGGGAAGGGCAAGAAAGAGCGCATCGCCGCCCTCGGCAGGAGCGCGTCGCTCGCGCTGAAGAAATATCTCGATGCCAGGAAAAAACTCTTCGGGACGGCGCAGCGCGGGGCTCCGCTCTTCATGAACAAGCTGGGGACGGGCCTGACCCCGCGCTCCTTCCAGCGTTATTTCAAGACATATCTCGGGATGGCCGGACTGCCGCAGGACATGACACCGCACAAGCTGAGACACTCGTTCGCCACGCACATGCTCGATGCCGGAGCCGACCTCCGCAGCGTGCAGGAGCTCCTCGGGCACGCCAACCTAAGCACCACCCAGATATACACCCATGTAAGCGCTCAAAGACTCAAAAACGCATATCTGAAAGCACACCCGAGGGCGAAAAAATGAAGAAGCACACGCTCTCGTTCATTGTCGGTCTTGCGGAATCCGCTGGAAGGCTTGCACAGAAGATGAGGGCGGCAGGGGGGCTCTCGATCGGCTACAAGAATGACAAGGACATAGTGAGCGAGGCCGACATGGCGGTGGAAAAGCTCATCGCGGACGGCATCAGGGAGAGATTTCCCTCCGACGGGATATGGGGCGAGGAAGGTGGCAGGAACGGGGCGTCGTCGGACTTTCTCTGGATCGTTGATCCGATAGACGGGACGACCTCGTTCGTGCATGGCCAGCCTTTCTACTCGGTGTCCATAGGGCTACAATACAGGGGCGAGACGATAGCCGGAGTCGTGAATGCGCCTGCCCTGGGAGAGATCTTCAGCGCGGAAAAATCATCCGGTGCATCTCTGAACGGGAAACGAATATCCGTGTCGCGCCGATCGAGGCTGATCGAGTCGGTCCTCTCCACCGGCTTCGCATGCGTCAGGGCCGGAATGGAGAGGAACAATCTGGAGAATTTCTGCCGCATTCTTCCGAAAATACGGGGTGTGAGGAGGTTCGGCTCGGCAGCGATAGACCTCTCATATGTGGCCTGCGGCAGGCTCGAAGGATTCTGGGAGATGAACCTGAAGCAATACGACATCTGCGCTGGAGTTCTCATCCTGGAGGAAGCTGGAGGGAAGGTAAGCGACTTTGATGGCGGTGCCCGCTTTCCGGAACATGGCCTCGCCGCGAGCAACGGCCTCATACATCGCGAAATGCTGGATAACATCGGCCTCCAGTCCGTGACCGGGTCTGCAAGTCCTCTCCGCAAAAAAAATCGAGGATGATTTGTTTTCTCCGGAGATGCCGTTATATTCAAGAAGTGGAAGACTCTCAAAAAAAAACAGAAACTAACAAACAATGGAGGCCGACATGGATGCCCACAACATGACAAGCGGGGAGAAGATTTCCGAGGCGCTGAAACTGCTCGAAGAAGCGGCGAAGGACAAGAAGAACGACCTGAAGAAGCTGGTGGACGAGAAATACCAGGGGCTGAAGGAAGTGCTCTCCGATACCGCGGACAACGTCTCCGAAATGAAGAAGAAGGCCATCGAGGCCGCGAAGAGGGCTGGCGAGGTAACATGGGAAAAGAGCAAGGAGGCGGCAGCAGTCGTTGACGACAACGTCCACAAGAACCCATGGTATTACATCGGCGGAGTGGCCGTCTCGGCTCTCCTTCTCGGATACATACTCGGAAGAAAGACCAGCGAGAAGTAGGCCGGAAGGCAGATGAACAAGATATTCAAGGACATCGCCGTTTCGGCGCTCGTCCTCCTGATGAGGAACCACATGAGGAGGACGATGCAGCTCGCGCGCATGGATATTGCGCGCGGGCTCCTCCTCGGAGCCGAACAGCTCCGGGTTGGCTCCATGTATCTGCTGCTGGGGCTTATAGCCGCCTCCCTCATGGGGGCCGGAGCGGCCATGTTCGTAGTCGGGCTTTGCACCATGGCGGCGATGCTCATGATGGACCCGGAGCTTTCCAAGGCTCTCTTTTGGATACCTATCGGTTTCTGCGCTGGCGGAATCATCTGCTTCGCTCCTCCCTTCCTATACGTATTCCTGAAACTCCTCTCCGAAAAGACTTGGATGGAGGCGGTGAAGAGGAACAAGCTCGTCGGCAAGTTCGTCAGCGATGTCCTGGCCGAGGCCGAGATCCGGGCGTCTGGCGGATGACATCCTATATCCCACCGGTGGAGACATGATCGAAAGAGACGAACTATATCCCCTGCTCTTCGACCCCATATACGTCAACGTGATGTGGGGGGGCGACATGCTAAAGTCACATTTCGGGAGAAGGGCTCCGGAAGCGGATGTCCCAGTGGGCGAATCGTGGGAGATTTCGGACAGGGACGACGCAGTCAGCAACGTCTCGAACGGCCCCCTCAAAGGCAGGGACATCCGCTCTCTCATCGAATTCTACGGCACCAGCCTTCTGGGAGACAAGTTCGGGGGTGGGAAGTTTCCGCTCCTCATCAAGCTAATAGACGCAGGCAAGAGGCTTTCCCTTCAGGTCCACCCGGACGAGGACGCCTGCGCAAGACTGCCCGGCGCGGAGCCCAAGACCGAGATGTGGTATGTACTCGCCGCAAAGCCGGGCGCGAAGATATTCGCGGGACTCCGCTCCAACTGCACACAGAGGCAGTTCCTGGCAAGCATGGATTCGAGCGACATAGAGAACTGCCTGCAGTCCTTCGCTTCGAGGCCGGGAGACTCGTATTTCATCAACGCGGGAAGGGTCCACGCCATCGGAGGCGGCAACCTCCTGATCGAGATACAGCAGAACAGCAACACGACATACCGCTTAAGCGACTGGGGCAGGGTCGGAACGGACGGCAAGCCCAGACAGCTCCACAAGCGGGAGGCCCTCGATTGCATAAACTTCACAGACAGGGTCTCCCCGAGAATCCCCGGCGTGTCCGGAAACTCCGACTACAATAGAAAGTTCCCGATCATCAACAGATGCCCATCCTTCCGTGTGGATGAGCTCAGAATAGTCGAGCCATGGATAGACTCGACGGACAAGAACAGCTTCCATCTCGTAAGCGCGGTGAACTGCACCATGAGGGTGGGGCTCGGACCGAGAAGCACCGAAGTCGCCCCCGGAAGGACATGCCTCGTCCCAGCATGCTTCGGGAAATACCAGATTGGTGCCGAGGCCGGAGGCAAAGAGGCGGTCGTCCTCAAGACCACTCTCTAG
>DYMC01000028.1 GCA_020721745.1 Lentisphaera sp.
ACACGTATGAAATCACGTGTTGCCATGCCCGCGAAATGAGTTTTGCAATTACCTCCCTGGAGAAGACCCCCTTCTTCGTCATGTCCGCGATTTTCGCAGTCCTTGCGTTGTCGGCGCGCTCCGGCGGCATGCCCCCCTTGTCGGAATTCGGTGTTGGGAGGAGGCTTGGGGATGTCCCATTGATTGTTAAAATCCAAGAAGGTGTGGTTCCCTTTTAACTTGTAATTTATTCCCCTTGATTTGTTTTTCAAATTTAAAAATGTGAGTGTTCTTTTGAGCCCTCCCCCTCCATTTGCGGGGGGGGAATAAAACTCAAAAAAAAGTGAGTCGCGTGACCGCGTTAGCCCGTTTTTCGCGCGAAAAACGGGCTAGGGTTCGTTCTTTCCTGAGACTGCCAGGTCGAGCCTGCCTTTTGCGAGAATCGCAATGAGCTTGTCACCGGGGGACACGTCGCCGCTGTTGCCGACGACCGCGCCGTCGGCCTTTTTCTGAAGTATGGAGTATCCTCTTTCGAGGACGTTGAATGGACTGAGGGCTGCGATTTTCGCGGAGAGGATATCGAGGGAGTTTTTTCTGGCCGAGAGGGTGTCTTCGATGCTGTCGGCGAGCCTGCCGGTCAGATCGTCCAGAGTCTGCTGCTTGTCGCGGATGATGGAGAGCGGGTCGGAGAATATCCTGCTTGTTTTTAGTTCGGACAAGGTGTAGCGGCGTTTTTCCAGATTCAGTCTGAGGGCCATTTCGGAGCGGCGTTTGAAGTCGGAGATGGTGGCCAGAAATTCGTCTTCGCGCGCGATGACCGCTTCGGCGGCTGCGGTCGGGGTTGGCGCTCTCATGTCGGCGACGAAGTCGGCTATGGTGAAATCCACCTCGTGTCCGACGGCGCTGATCACTGGAATTGCGCTGTCAGCGATGGTTCTGGCCAGGGTTTCCTCGTTGAAGGCCCATAGGTCCTCGATGCTTCCTCCTCCGCGCGTGATCACGATGACATCGGGGAATTTGTTTTCGTTGAAGAAGCGTATTCCGTCGGCGATCTGGACTTCCGCGCCTGCGCCCTGCACCGCGGCCGGATATATGCGTATGTGGAGATTCGGGAACCTATGGTTGATGACTTCGAGGAAATCCCTTATCGCCGCGCCGTCGGGGGATGTGACCACGCCTATGCGCAGAGGCAGGACAGGGATGGGCTTCTTGCGGGATTGGTCGAAGAGTCCTTCCTTCTGGAGTTTTGCCTTGAGCTCCTCGAATTTGAGGTGGAGGTCGCCCACGCCTTTCGGCCTGATCCTGACCGCGTTGAACTGGTATTCGCCGCGGGGCTGATAGACGGAGATTCTGCCGAATGCCTCGACCATGCCGCCCTGCTGGAGGCGGAGCCTTCTGGCCTCGGCCGCGCCGTTGAAGAATGTCGCCCTGATCTGGGAGTTCCTGTCCTTGAGGCTGAAATAGACATGCCCGGAACTGTGGATGGTCAGTCCGGAGATTTCGCCCTCGAGCCAGAGGCTGTAGGCGAAATTGGCCTCGATGAAGGCCTTCACCTCCGAGTTGAGTTCGGAGACTTTCCATATTTTAGGTGCCTGTCCCGGCATTTTCAGATCAACCTCCTCATAAGGTCTATGGTCAGGCTGGCAACGTCCGCTCCGACATTGGACAGCCTTCCGAAAGAGAAGAAGGCGACGAGGAACACAATGAAGAATGCCGCGTTCTTGAATTCCGAATCGCGGTTGGCGAGCGACGGGAAGAAGTGCGACGCGACGCTGAAGCCGTCGAGAGGAGGGACCGGAAGCATATTGAATGCGAAGAGGACAAAATTGAGGACTGCTCCGGTGCCGCACACTATCACCACCCCGTTAGAGAGTCTTCCGGCCTCTCGGAGCGCGGCTATGACCAGGCAGAAGAGGAGGAAGAGGAGGATGTTCGAGAAGGGGCCGGCGAAGCTGACCAGCGCATCGCTGTATCTGTTCCGCATCCTGGTCGGATTGACAGGGGTGGCTCCGAAGGATATTCCCATTATCAGAAGCAGAACGATGGGCATGACGCCCATCTGCACGAGAGGGTTCAGCGTCAGATGCCCTCTCTCCGCCGCAGTCCTGTCGCCTTGCCAGAGCGCGGCGACAGCATGGAAGAATTCGTGGACACAGACCGAGAATATGACAAGGAATACCCAGAGGAAATATCCCTTGGGGTCGCTGAAGAGCATAGATATGAACGGCATCTTGAAATCCTTGTTGGTTCGCGGGACGATTGGTAAATATTCACTGAACCCCGTCATTCCAGTGAATATTTACTTAAACAAAATGCAAAAACAATGCTTTATCGCATCAGACGCAATGTGTTTGGGCCATTCCAGCCCGTTTTTGCATTTTGTGCACGTAAGAGTTCAGTAAAATGACGGGGTTTACTGAACTCTTATGACGATTGTCTCCAGTAATCTAGCATGCCCCGGGCAATTAGCGACATGACACCGTGGACAAAATGCAAAAACCTTGCAATTTCGCGGATGCCCGCAATATTTGAAGAGGTAATGGCAAAACTCTTTTCGCGGGCATGCAACACGTGATTTCATACGTGTCAAGAGCATGCCCCTCCACGCCGATTTTTGCGAAAAATCGGCGTAAAAATGGAGGGACGCGGTTTTGCCTGCGGCAAGCGTCGCTTCGCTCGGCAAGGCACGTCCGGAGTTTTGCAATTGGCTCTGAAGAAAAAAAAAGGTGATGATCATGAAGAGTGTTTCTCCAATATGCGCGGAAACCGCACCAGGCCCCTGTTCCATCGTGATATTCGGGGCTTCCGGGGATCTCGCCGCGAGAAAGCTGATTCCCGCTCTTTTCAGACTCTTCGAGCGCGACCTGATGCCGGAGAGTTTCCTGGTCTTGGGCTGTGCGCGCAGCGCGATGTCGGACGAGGAATTCCGCTCCAGGATGCGCGGGGCGCTCTCATCCGCAGGCATATCGGTGCCGAAGAAACTTTCCGACCTGTTCTTCTCGAATGTGAAGTATGTGAGCGGGGACTATTCGGACAAGGCCACCTACGCGAGGATAGAGCAGGAGCTGTCCGCGTTCGAGAAATCGTCGGCCGTGTCCGGGAGGCTATTCTACCTCTCGATTCCGCCGTCGGTCTTCGAGCAGGTTCTCCAGATGCTTGGCGAGAATGGACTGGTGCAGGAGGACTACGACGGGATTCCGTGGCGCAGGGTCGTGATAGAGAAGCCTTTCGGAAGGGACAGCTCCAGCGCGGCCGATCTCGAACGCCATCTTTCCTCAACGCTGAAGGAGAGGCAGATATACAGGATAGACCACTACCTGGGCAAGGACACGGTCCAGAACATCCTTATGATGAGGTTTGCCAACACCGTGTTCGAACCAGTCTGGAACAACAGATACATTGACAGCGTGCAGATATCGGTCGCGGAGTCCATCGGGGTCGAGCACAGGGCCGGATATTTCGACAAGACGGGGCTTCTGAGGG
The DNA here is from genome assembly GCA_020721745.1 of Lentisphaera sp. Lineage (GTDB taxonomy): Bacteria > Verrucomicrobiota > Lentisphaeria > Victivallales > GWF2-50-93 > DYMC01. The sequence continues at coordinate 3,463 of DYMC01000028.1, forward strand.
ATATGTTCCAGAACCACATCCTGCAGCTTCTATCGCTGGTGGCGATGGAGCCGCCGTCCTCTTTCGAGTCGGAGCGTATAAGGGACGAAAAGGCGAAGCTGCTGAATTCGCTGAGGCCTTTTCCAGCCGATCCGTCCGAGCTGTCGAGACTGATAATCCGCGGACAATATTCGTCCGGCTCGGTGAACGGGAAGCTGTTTCCGGCCTATCGCGACGAGCCTGGGGTTCCGAAGGACTCGATCACCGAGACCTATGTGGCGGGGAAGTTCCACATAGACAACTGGCGCTGGAACGGGGTTCACTTCCACATGCGCTCCGGGAAGAGGCTGTCCAGGAGGATAAGCGAGGTGGCGATAAGGTTCAAGCAGATTCCCCATTCGATATTCGGTTTCTTTGGCGCTGGAGAGATAGCAAGGAACGAACTGATATTGAGGATACAGCCGGACGAGGGATTTTCGCTGAAGATAAACGCGAAGAAACCGGGCTCGAAGTTCTGCATGGGAGAGGTGGACATGGATTTCAAATATCGGGACCTTGGCGCACCAGTGGCGGAGGCCTACGAGAGGCTTCTTCTGGACACGATGCAAGGCGACTCCACGCTGTTCATCAGGAAGGACTGCATACAGCTTTCCTGGGCCTTCCTCGACCCCGTGCTCAAAGCTTGGGAGGACAGGGGCAATCTGTCCTCGAACAAGCTGTATTTCTATCCGGCGTGCTCCGACGGGCCGGAGGAGTCCAGGACAATTTTCGGAAGCGAAACATCGTCCTGGCGCGACCTATAGACAGGGGTCTGCCCCGAAAAGCTTCCATGTTCCCCTATGGGGGACATTGTTTATTCCACGATGATATCGGTGTGGTTTTTCCCCGGCGGTATCATCGGGAGCACGTGCTCCTGGTATGCGACATGGATGTCGAGCAGATAGGGCCCGTCGGTGGCTATCATCTCGCGTATGGCGTCCTCGACTTCATCCATGCGGTAGACCTCCCTTCCTGGTATTCCGTATCCCTCCGCGATCTTGATGAAATCCGGGTAGGGGCGTGCAACCCTGCTGTTCCTCATGTCCGTGTTTCCACGCCGGCTTCCGTAGAACCTGTCCTCCCACTGTGCGACCATCCCAAGATGCTGGTTGTTCATTATCATCATCTTGACTCCGATCTGTTCAGCGTGGATGGTCCCGAGCTCCTGGATGTTCATCTGGAAGCTGCCGTCGCCGTCTATCTCGACGACCAGCTCGTCCGGGCATGCGACCTTGACTCCCATGGATGACGGGAGTCCGAAGCCCATGGCGCCAAGGCCGCCCGAGCTTATGAACTGCCTTGGGCGTTTGAAATTGTAGTATTGTCCGGCCCACATCTGGTGCTGGCCGACGCCAGTGACGATTATCGCATCGCCCTTGGTGATCTCGTAGAGCCTCTCGATGACGAAGGGCGTGTGCAGCTTCCCGTCGTTCGCGTATCTGAGCGGGAACTCCCTGCGCCATTCGGCTATCTGCGAATGCCACGCCTTGTAGGCGCGTCTGAGCGGGGCCTTGTTGAGCTTTCCGAGGACTTCGCGCGCGTCCGCGACCACGCCGATGTCCGCGACGATGTTCTTGTTTATCTCCGAGGGGTCTATGTCTATGTGGACTATCCTCGCGCCTTTTGCGAAGGAGGCGGCAGGGCCGGTGACCCTGTCGCTGAATCGCGCACCGACGGCTATGAGCAGGTCGGAGAGGTTTGCCGCCCTGTTGGCGTAGACGGTTCCGTGCATTCCGAGCCACTTCAGGGAGAGCGGATGCTCCTCGGGGAAGGCCCCGATTCCCATGAAGCTGGTGACCACCGGTATGTTGTATGATTCCGCGAATTTCGCAAGTTCCCTCGATGCTCCGGAGGCGATGACCCCGCCGCCGGCGTATATGCATGGTCTCTCGCAGTGTGATATTGCGTCGCGGATTTTTGCGATTTCGGACTCTGTCGCATGCCTCTGGCTCTGGTGGTAGGCCCTTGGTATGTGCCTCGCGGGGAAAACCGGAACGCAAAGCTGCTGCTGTATGTTCTTCGGTATGTCAATGAGCACCGGGCCGGGCCTGCCGCTGTTCGCGATATGGAAGGCCTCCGCAAAAATCGCGGGAAGCTCTGACGCGTCCAGGACAAGATAGCTGTGCTTGCATATAGGACGGGTCATGCCGATTATGTCCGTCTCCTGGAATGCGTTCTTGCCGATCAGTGTCGAGGGGACCTGCCCGGTGATCGCGACAAGCGGTATGGAATCCATGTATGCGTCTGTTATTCCTGTGAGCAGGTTCGTCGCACCCGGGCCGCTTGTGGCCATGCAGACTCCCGTCTTGCCGGTGGCCCTTGCGAAAGCCGCGGCGGCGAACGCCCCTCCCTGTTCGTGTCTGGGAAGTATCACCCTTATTCCCGAATCCCTCATCGCCTGGTGCAGCTCCATCGAGGTGCCGCCCGGATACGCGAAGATTACTTCGACTCCGGCCCGCTTCAGGCACTCGATGGCTATGTATGACCCCTTCATCTCTTCATCTTTTCTTTTTGCATGCATCTTTTTTTCCTCGGGAATTTTAATGTCTGGATTTCGTTGACGTATTGAATGCTTCACTTTGGGACGGCCGCTTGGAAATGCTGTTCTGTCTTGTGGTGCTGGATTTCCCGGCGGGGAAGAGGTCTTAGAGCAGGAGAAGAGACCCCGGAGCGGCCGGTAGCGGCCCCGCCGGGCTGAGCACGGCGACGAAAATTCTCTTCGGACGATTGCAGTTCATTTATGATGCTCGATTATCTATTTCAAGCCCGAATATAGCATGCCGGGAAGATATATCAAGCGTGTTTTTTTTATTTCGAGCTCGATTGTGGTGTCAGACGATGTAGAGTATGGGATTGTCCAAACCAAGGGGAAAATCAATTGCTCGAAGACTGCAGAATCATATCGAACACGCGCTACAAGGGGGATTACTTCAAGCTCGTCTTCGATTCGCCGCGGATATCGCCTTTGTGCTGTCCCGGACAGTTCGTCCACGTGAAGATAGGCGGGCCCGCTGACAGGATATTGCGCAGACCGTTCAGCGTGAACGACGCATGCGACGGACAAATCAGAATACTCTACAAGGTCGTCGGCGACGGAACATCCTTCCTGTCGCGCCTGCCGCCCGGGACGATTTGCAACCTCATGGGCCCGTGCGGCAATGGGTTCGGGGATGTATCGGCCAGGACGCCCGTGATAGTCGCCGGTGGATACGGGGCCGCGGCCACCTTCATGCTCGCGAAGAATTCCCCCAAAAAGGGATTCCTGCTTGCCGGCGCCAGAACCGGCGCGGAGCTGGTCCTGATCGAGGACTACCGCCGAATCGGTTTCGATGTGATGATATCCACGGACGATGGCTCCGATGGGGAAAAGGGGCTTGTGACCTCTCTTCTGGACAAGTTCATACGCGAGCGCAAATCCTGCATCGGAGATTTCTCCTTCCACGCCTGCGGTCCGGAGCCGATGCTATACGCTGTGGCCAGAAAACTTCAGTCGGAGGGACTTGACGGAGAGGTCAGCCTGGACCACATGATGTGCTGCGGAGTCGGCGCCTGCCTCGCATGCGTCGTCCGTCTCAGGAAGCAGGGCGGAGGATGGAAATACTCCAGAACCTGCACCGACGGCCCGGTGTTCCCGGCCAGCTCATTGTTCCTGGATTGAACTACTTGAAATATTCGGCATCAACGGCCTTTGTCAGTTCTACTCGCCTGGGAGCTTCTCCATCGCCTTTCTGACGATGTCCCGCTGCTGCTCGTTTTCCGCCGCGTCGAGCGCGCGCCGGAAGGAGGCCATAGCCTCGCTCATCTCTCCGAGCAGCCTGTGGCACTCGGCGATCTGGTAGTGATAGTTCGCCCTCGTCCGTCCGCTCTTCGGCTCGGGAAGCGACAGGAGGAGTTCCTTTGCCTTCGAGAACTCTCCGACACCGAGCAGTGCGGAGGCGAGCATGGTCTTGGTCTTCGAGTCGTTGAACTTGGCGCAGTATTCCTCCAGCAGCGTCCTGGCATCGGCGAAATTGCCGTTGTTCATGAGATGGTTTGAAAGATGGGCCACGGCCGACTGCGAATCCGGCGCTAGATTGTAGCCCGCCGTGTAGGCAAGGATTATCTCAGCGGCCCCTGCGCCCTTGTGCTCCATCGCCTCCCCGATGGCCACGAAATCCTCGCTCCTGAGCGGAAAACTCGACGGGGTGCTCCATGTCAGCACCACCACGTAGACCAGCAGCGACAGGAGCAGCGGCATCGGGCGCTGCTGCGAATTTCGCAGCCAATGGCCGACCGATAAGACGTAGAAGGCCGCGAAGTAGGCGAAGACGGGCAGAAGCGCAAGCCTGTAGCGCGCGAGCGGCAGGAAGACCACCATCGGAGCCGACAGCGCGGCGAAATACATGAACAATATGGAGACGCGGGCGAGCCTCGTCGGCCTGGCCAGGGCAAGCAGAAATCCGGACAATCCAAGCGGGATGAGAAACATGGGTCCGACCAGCGCCTTCATCGCCGGAATCTGGTTGCGTATGAAATAGTAGTTCAGATTGTTCGGTATCTCGTAGGGGCGAATGATGTCCAGAAGCTTCGAGAGATAAGATGCCGTCCTGCGCTCCATCTCGTATCCCCCGCCGGACGCAGTCAGGACACCAAGATCGTCCTCCGGATTTATTTTCATCTGCGCCCCGGCCTCGAGCACATACGATACGACCGGCCTCCCAGGGAAGAAGACTGGCTCCCCGCAGTTGAGGTAGTTGGAGGCAAGGACAGCCAGCACTGTGCAGAGGGAGCCGCCTGCGAAAATCGCGGCGGGCCTCATGAACTCGATGTTCCTCCGCGACTCCCTCCTCCTCATAAGCCTTAGAAGAAACCAGACGGACAAGACCCCGCTTAGGAAAATCCCGGAAAAACGCACCGTCGCGGGCAGAAGCACAAGGGCTCCGCAGATTATCAACGAAAATGGCCGCCTCCGGTCTGCCGAGAGAACTGCGTGCAACGCCACAAGGCTCGACACGAGAAACAGCGACTCCACCAGAGCGAAGGATTCATACATCAGAAGCGGAGCGTAGAGCGCCGCGAAGAGTCCGGCGAAAACCGCAAGAGACCTCCTCCCGCTCAGACGTAGCGATATGAGCACGACAAAAACAGGGACAAGCACGGCAATGCAGTGCTGGGACAAGACCAGCGCCTTGACAGGATATTCCTGTCCAGTAAGCCTGATCATCGCCCAGCAGAGCAGCTTGTGAAGCGAAAAGTTCGTCGAGCCGTTCGCGAAATCCAACCCGAACTGCATGTGCGTCATCATGTCCAGTCCGGATATCCGGTGATACTCCGTGAACGGAGAACCCAGCCAGGACGAATACGATGCGATGCGCACAAGCGCAGCCACCACAGCGACAACCGCGCAGGGAAAGAGTTTTGTCTTGTAGAGCTTCATTCCTCCAATATAGCACGGATAGAAGACTTGCGCCAGAAGCACCATTGCCGTTTCCATGCTCCACGTTCAGCGTTCCTGCTGGCTCCTGGCATTCAAGTACTTTGCGCCGTCCCGGCGCAAAGGAGTATAAATCAAATTTTCTCCAGATACATGTTTCATGGTCGGAAAAGCGGGAAGACCGGTTGACTTTGCCATCCCAAGGCAATAACTTACCCCCCTTCAACGCGAAAATAAAACTCCAAGGTGAAATATGGGCAGAACAACAGTATTCGGCAGGGCGCAACTGGCTTCGGACTACAGAAGGGCGAAGGAAATCTACTCCTCGATGGGTGTGGACAGCGACACTGCCCTGGAGAGGCTCTCCAAGATTAAAATCTCCATGCACTGCTGGCAAGGCGACGATGTCGGCGGATTCGAGGTGAAAAAGGGTGCTCTCGACGGAGGCCTCGTCGCGACCGGGAATTATCCGGGAAAAGCCCGCAACGCGGATGAGCTGCGCATGGATGCGGAGAAGGCCTTCAGCCTTATCCCTGGAAAACATAAGTTCAATCTCCACGCCATATACCTCGAATCGGACGGCAGATTCGTCGAACGCGACCAGATCGGGCCGGAGCATTTCAAAAACTGGATCGCCTGGGCGAAGGAGAACAAGCTCGGCCTCGACTTCAACGGAACTTTCTTCTCGCATCCCAAGGCATCGTCCGGATTCACGCTCTCTAACGCCGACAAGTCGGTCAGAAAATTCTGGATAGAGCATGGGAAAAGAGCCAGACAGGTCGCCGCGAAATTCGCAAAGGATCTCGGACAGGCCTCCGTGTGCAACCTCTGGATCCCGGACGGCGCGAAGGATTTCCCCGCAGACAGGCTCTCCCCGAGAAAACGCCTCATCGAGTCCCTCGACGAGATATTCAAGACCCCCGCCCCGAAAAACGCAAAGGATGCAGTCGAAGGCAAGCTCTTCGGAATCGGCAGCGAGGAATATGTCGTAGGCAGCAACGAATTCTATCTCGGATACGCGATATCCAGAAAGATCATGCCCTGCATGGACATGGGGCACTACCATCCCACGGAGGGAATATACGACAAGGTGTCGGCGGTGGCAGGCTTCCTCTCTGAAATCCTCGTCCACGTCAGCAGGCCCATAAGATGGGATTCCGACCACGTGGTGATACTGAACGACGACCTTGCGAATCTCGCAAGGGAGATTGTGCGGGCGAATATGCTCGACAGGGTCTATTTCGCGACCGACTTCTTCGACGCGAGCATAAACCGCATCGGTGCCTGGGTGGTAGGAGTCCGCAGCCTCCAGAAGGCTCTTCTGGCGGCTCTTCTCGAACCTTCCGCCAGACTGAGGGAATTCGAAGACTCCGGCATGAACGCGGAAAAACTCGCCCTCGCCGAAGAAATGAAGACAATGCCGCTGGGCGCCGTCTGGAACCAGTTCTGCGACATGAACTCCGTCCCGGCCGGCCACGAATGGCTCGAAGAACTGAATAAATACGAGAATAACGTCCTCTCCAAACGCATCTGATGAGCGGTTTTAGATGCAGGATGTTTACCCGCCTCGCGGAGTGCGGCGGATTTACCCGCCCCGCTGAAAGCGTTGGCGGGCAGGATAAAGAGATAATCGAGGACAGACAACAGTGGGCGATGGGCGAGTAGTTTGCGCGGTCTCCGCGCAAACATCTTTGCGCCGGGGCGGCGCAAAGTACTTGGTCGAGGACGGCGCAAAGTACTTGGTGGCAAATTTTAACGGAGCGTGGAAACTTTTGATGGAAATGAGAAATTTATTCTGCATTGTGACAATCTGCGCCATCCTGTCCGGATGCGTATCCAAAGACGCGGCGCCAAAACCTGAAATCCAGGTCGAGACGCTCGCCGCGTCTTCGTCCAGCTGGGATGGAGGCGAACTGCCTCCGTATCCGACGGGCAAGCCTTTCGTGTCGGTGCGTCGCTGAAATCATCGTTTTCTATGCCGGCACAAAGGAAATGCCTCTCAGCATAAAAAAATAATTACCTAGGAGAAAAAATGCGCCCCAGCATCGAATGCCTGCCTTGTTTCCTTAACCATGCCATCGTGATATCGGACATGAGCGGATGCGGCAAGGAGCAGAGAGAGCTCATCGTCAGAAAGACACTTGCGAAACTCGCATCGCTGGACTTCTCCCTCCCTCCCCCGGCCATGGCCAAGGCCATACACTCCTTCGTCGCTGAGATCACCGGCAACAGCGACCCCTACAGGCATCTCAAGGAGGAGTCAACCGCATTCGCCCTCAAACTCCTGCCATTCCTCCAGGAGGAAGTCGCAAAGGCGGTGAACCCGTTCGAATGCGCCATCCGCCTCGCCATAGCCGGAAACATCATAGACTTCGGGGCCAACCACAAGTTCAAGCTCGACGATGTCCACAAGGTGATAGCCGACTCCCTCTCCGCCCCGATGGACATCTCGGCAATGAGTGTCCTGGATAAATGCATAGGAGCCGCCAAGGACATCCTCTACATCGCGGACAACGCGGGCGAACTGGTCTTCGACAGGCTCCTCATCGAGAGATTCCAGGAGAAGATCACGCTCGCCGTCAGAGGCGCACCGATACTCAACGACGCAACAAGGCATGAAGTGGGCAGCTCCGGAATCCCTCCATCCGTCGGGGTGATTGACACCGGGGACAACGTCCCGGGAGTGATGCTCGGCGACTGCTCCCCCGAATTCAAGGATGCTTTCCGGAGGGCCGACCTCATCATCGCGAAGGGACAGGGCAATTTCGAATCGCTGGACGGCACGGACAGGCCCATATTCTTCCTCTTCAAGGCCAAATGCGATGTCATCGCCAGAAATCTCGGCGTCGAACTCGGCTCCTTGCAAATTCGCGGAAAAAATATATAGTACCGGCTCCGACATTTTCGAGGTAATTGCAAAACTCTTTTCGCGGGCATGCTAGCATGCCCCTCCATCCTCCGCAGGAGGATAAAAATGGAGGGACGCGCTGCGCGTCCGGAGTTTTGCAATCAGCTCTCTTGTAACAAATGGATGGGGGTTCTCATGGATATCTCTCTGGTTTTGAAATGCAGGCCTGATCTCGACCCGGGCTTCGCTCCCGCAGTCCTCTGGAACAGGGATTTCAATAGAAAAGTCGAGGGGGCGAAGAGCGGAAGGGAAATTGCCGTCGCGCTGACCCGGGCCAATGGTTCGGTGTCGGTCCACAGGACAAAAGTCTTCAAGCCAAGTTCCGGGACAGATGGATTGAATCTGCGCTATGTCGAGCGCCTCGTCAAATTCCTGCTCTGGATGAAGGGCGGATACAGGATCACTATCGCCGGCGCTCCAGACATAGCCGCGAAAATCGCTGAAATCTATTCGCCATCAGGGGCCAGGGCATTCGACTGCGACATCATGGGCGACAGGATATACGGCGGGAAAATGGAGGTCCTCTCATGCACGCTCGACGAGGTGCCCGAGCCGAGGGAATACGACGTGGCTCTCGGGGGCAATCTGAAGGGATGCAGGATAGGATTCGATCTTGGTGGATCCGACCGCAAGTGCGCGGCAGTGGTGGACGGCAAGGTCGTCTTCACCGAGGAGATCAAATGGGATCCATACTTCCAGAAAGATCCTTCCTGGCACAAGGCGGGGATAAACGATTCTCTAAAAAAAGCCGCCGCGCACATGCCGCGGGTTGACGCGATAGGCGGGAGCGCCGCAGGCGTATACGTTGACAACCAGGTCCGCGTCGCATCCCTCTTCCGCGGCGTCTCCAAGGAGGATTTCAAGAAGCACGTCGTGAACATGTTCAACGAGCTCAAGGCCGAATGGAAAGTCCCATTCGTGGTCGTGAACGACGGAGAGGTGACCGCCCTCGCCGGGGCGATGTCGCTGGATGACCATTCCGTGCTCGGTATCTCGATGGGCACCAGCCTCGCCGCAGGATATGTAAACAATGCAGGACGCATCACGGACTGGCTCAACGAGCTGGCCTTCGCTCCGATTGACTACAGGGACGATGCGCCCGTGGACGAATGGTCGGGAGACAGAGGCTGCGGTGTGCAGTTCTTCTCCCAGCAGGCGGTGGCTAGGCTGATCCCGTCCGCCGGAATAACCCTGCCAAAAGAAATGCCTTTCGCCGAGAAACTCGTCGAGCTTCAAAACCTCATGGACAAGAACGATCCCCGCGCCGGGAAAATCTACCGCACAATAGGCGTCTGCTTCGGATATGCCATCGCCACCTACGCCCAGTTCTACGAGATAAAAAATCTGCTCTTCCTCGGAAGAGTCAGCTCGGGCCCCGGCGGCGAAATCATCATGACCGAAGCCGAAAAAGTCCTAAAAACCGAATTCCCAGCTCTGGCCGGAAAAATCCGAATAAGAACCCCGGACGAAAAAATGAAACGGCACGGCCAGGCCGTCGCGGCCGCAAGCCTGCCAGATGCCTAAACAAAAATAACGGAGATCGAAACATGGATGAACTCAGACTCGGAGTCATAGGAGTGGGAGGCAGAGGTGCTCTCGCATTGCACGCACACAAGCCGGAGAAGAAGACAAGGATAGTCGCCGGAACCGACATCTCCGGCTCCGCCATCGCCAAATTCAAGGAACGCCTCGGAGATGGCGTCGCCACATACAAGGACTACAGGAAGATGCTGGAGAAGGAGGATCTCGATGCAGTCTTCATCACCTCGCCGGACTTCCTCCACGAGGAGCAGGCCGTGGCCGCCCTGAAACGCGGAACTGCAGTCTATCTCGAAAAACCCATGGCCATTACCATAAAGGGCTGCGACAGGATACTGGCGACTGCAAGAGAAAGCGGGGCGAAGCTCTTCCTAGGCCACAATATGCGATACATGCGTTTCGTCCACAAGATGAAGGATATCATTGATTCGGGAGCCATCGGCGAGGTCAAGACTGTCTGGTGCCGGCATTTCATCTCATACGGCGGAGACGCCTACTTCCGCGACTGGCACTCGGAGCGCAAAAACACGACAAGCCTCCTCCTGCAGAAAGGCGCCCACGACATTGACGTGATACATTGGCTTGCCGGGGCATACTCGAGACGGGTGGCGGGATTCGGCTCCCTCGGTGTCTACAGCCGATGCAAGAGGAGAAAAGCAAACGACCCATACAGCGCCAAGTTCGATGCCTCGCACTGGCCGCCGCTCAAGCAAAGCGGATTCAGCCCCAGGATCGATGTCGAGGACATGAACATGATACTCATGGATCTCGACAACGGCGTGCAGGCGTCATACCTCCAGTGCCACTACACCCCGGACTCCTGCAGGAACTACACCGTCATCGGGACCGAAGGCAGGATCGAGAACTACGGCGACTATGGCGGCGAAAGCACGATAGAGCTGTGGAACAAAAGACACGACGGGTTCAGGCTCAAGGGCGACAAGACATACAAATTCGGGCATGATTTCGGAGGACATGGCGGTGCCGACGAGAAAATCGTCCAGGGTTTCATTGACTATTTGCGAAAAGACAAGCGCCCGTTCACATCCCCGATAGCTTCAAGATACAGCGTCGCAACCGGATTCCTCGGCGCAAAGTCCATAAGATCGGGAGGGAAGCCTTTCGACATTCCAAGACTGAACAAGAAACTAGAAGGGGCGTTCTCATGAAATTGAAAAACGCAAATGCCGACATCTTCGTGCCAGACTCGACCCCCCTGCCTGAAGCACTGCGGAGAACCACCGACCTCTGCATCGCGGCCCACCAGGACGACACCGAAATCCTCGCATACAGCGGAATCGCCGGCTGCTACGGGAGAAAGGACAGATGGTTCTCCAGCGTGATCGTCACGAACGGAGCCGGAAGCCCGAGATCCGGAATATACAAGGACTTCACCGACGAACAGATGCAGGAGATACGCAAGATCGAACAGAGAAAGGCCGCATCCCTCGGAGACTACTCCGTCCAGATACAGCTCGCATACGGAAGTTCCGATGTGAAGAACCCTTCATTCACCGGTCTCTCCGACGATCTCCTCGAAATACTCCGCGGAACAAAACCACAGACAGTCTATCTCCACAATCCGGCCGACAAGCACGACACGCATGTGGCGACCTTCCTCCGAGCTCTCAAAGCCCTTCGCTCCTTGCCGGAAAGCGAAAGACCCGCTCGGGTCCTCGGATGCGAAGTCTGGCGATCCCTCGACTGGCTGGGCGACGACGAGAAAGTCGCCCTCGACGCGTCCGGGCGGAAAAACCTCGCCGCAGCCCTGCTTGGTGTCTTCGATTCGCAGATAAGCGGCGGGAAACGATACGACCTCGCAACCATGGGCCGCCGGCTCGCAAACGCCACATTCTTCGCATCCCACGGAGTTGACGACTGCGACTCGCTGATCTATGCCCTCGACCTGACACCCCTCGTGAAGGACAGCAGACTGTCCGTGGCCGAATTCACGGCCGCGGCAATTGACAGATTCAGAAAGGATGTCGTCGAAAGAATTGGGAGGTTTTCATGAGGCCGGCCCTTCTTGTCCTCGCCGCAGGGATCGGCAGCCGCTACGGCGGACTCAAGCAGATAGACCCCGTCGGACCCTCCGGAGAAATCATAATAGACTATTCCATCCACGACGCCATGAAGGCGGGATTCTCCAAGATCGTCTTCGTAATCCGCAAGGACATCGAAAAGGATTTCAGGGACTGCATCGGATCGAGATTCGAATCGAAGATCAGGACCGAATACGTATTCCAGGAGCTCGCCAAACTGCCGCCGGGCTTCAAGCTCCCCGAAGGCAGACAGAAACCATGGGGCACGGGACATGCGATACTCATGGCTAAAAACGCGATAGACGAGCCATTCGCGGTAATCAACGCCGACGACTTCTACGGCAGAAGCGGATATGAACTGCTCGCCAGGGCGTTCTCGGCAAATGCGAATTTCGCAGTCCCGGAATACTACATGGTCGGATTCAAGCTTGCCAACACCCTCTCCGAATTCGGCCACGTCGCAAGAGGCGTCTGCAAAAGCGCACCGGACGGCACACTGATGGAGGTCGTCGAACGCACAAAAATTGAAAAAACAGGTTCCGGCGCGAAATTTACCGACGAGAACGGGAAGACGCTGTCTCTCTCCGGACAGGAGCTCGTCTCCATGAACATGTGGGGCTTCGACCCGTCCATATTCCCGCATCTCGAAAAGCAGTTCGTCCTCTTTCTGGAACAAAAAATATCAGACCCAAAGGCCGAGTTCTTCATCCCCACAGTCGTCAGCAACCTGATCAATTCCGGAAAAGCCAGGGTGAAAGTCCTCCCCAGCGCCGACCGATGGTTCGGAGTCACATACCGCGAAGACAAGCCAGTCGTGGTCGAAAACCTGAAAAAACTCATCGCATCCGGCGTGTATCCAGGAAAAATCAGATAAAGTTTTTCTACAAGGAGTAAACAGAGAGAAGAAAGTTTTTTACCACCCGTCTCCGCCTGTGGCTACGCAGTGGCAAGCTAATTGACACTAACTCGTCACTAATGATAACCACATTCCAACTACGAAACACACGAAAAGACGCGAAAAAATTGCCGTCCAGAATTTGCCGCGCCCTCAAGAGAGCGACAGTCGGTCCGCAACCGAAAGGCAGGGCCGCAGGCTTTGTCTTTCTGTTGCAGTCCGACACCTGTCCGCACGCGCGGACAGCGGCAAATTCGTTTTCCTCCGTTTCCTCCGTTACCTCCTTGTGAAAAGTCTTTCTACACAGAGGCAGGAAAGGTTTGGCGATTTCCGCGTCTTTGGTATCAAGTTAAATCCCATGACCTTTCGGGTTCTGAAATTCAGGTCACCCCATAACCCGATCTTG
>DYMC01000240.1 GCA_020721745.1 Lentisphaera sp.
ATGATAGACGATTTCAAGGGAGCCATCACGGGCTGGGAGGTCTTCAGAAACGATGAAGCCGTGGACTTGAGCGGGAGGAAAAAGGGTGATGCTTCAATTTTGATGCGGCTGTCCGAATTCAAACAGCCAGCCTGGCAGGGAGATCCAAACGCGAAGTTCACTGCGAAAATCGCAAAGGGCGTCGCGCTGCACTTCTCTTCCGAACACTGCGCCAGGAACGGCGGCATGCTGATCGGGGGGATCGAACTGGTGGAATAAGGCCGGGCCTATCGCAAGACTTCGCAGGACATGTTTCAGCCTGCAGCCCTTGGCGTTGTAAATATTCACTGAACTCCTACTTGGCGTTCAACTCCACAAGAGAATTCTCCCCATCCTCGGCTATCGAAGCGCCGGAGGCATGCAAGGCCGGCATGCCCTTCATGCGATCCACTTTTTTGTTAATGCATATGCCGATTTTTTGCAAAAATCGGCATGTAAGGTCGCACTTGTGCGACCGGGAAAGAATTTTGCAATTACCTCAATGCAATATGTTCATCCCTCGAACGGGTTGTAGACGACAATTCCGCATCCGGTGAAATTCTTCACATTCCTGGTGGCGAGCTTCAGGTCGTGCTCCAAGGCTGTGGTGGCAATCAGCATGTCGGCCTGTGTCCGCAACACACCCTTCGTCCTCAGTTCGCCCCTGAGAATGCCGGCCTTCCTGGCGGTAGATTCAGCGACTGGCGGAACAGAGCATCGGAGAGCGACAAAGCGTCCAAACCATGTCAAGTGCACAAAAAGAACAATCTTCCAATGGGGAAGCCGACAGTTGACCGCAATCTTCAGAGACTGGTCAGTTCTTTTTCCTTCTTCTCCACGATCTGGTCAACTTCCTTTATATAGTCGTCGGTGAGCTTCTGTATCTTGTCGAGCATTTCCTTGAGCTCGTCTTCGGTGATCTCCGAGCCCTTCTGGGCCTTCTTCGCTATCTCGTTGCCGTCGCGGCGCACATTGCGGATTGCGACTCTGGCGTCTTCCGCAAGTGTCTTGACCTGCTTCACCAACGCATTTCTGCGCTCTTCGCTCAGCTCGGGAATGGGCAGGCGGATGATCTTCCCGTCGCTCACAGGGGATATGCCGATTTTCGAAGCAAGTATTGCTTTTTCGATTGCGGAGACCGACGAGCGATCCCATGGCTGTATCACAAGCAGCCTCGGCTCGGGGGCAGTAATTCCGGCCAGTTCGCGCAGCCTCGTCGAAGTACCGTAGTAATCAACAAGGATGTTCTCCACCAGGGAGGTGGAGGCCTTGCCGGTCCTTATGCCAGCAATCTCATTCTTCAGATGTTCGTTCGCCTTCATCATGTGCTCTTCGACATGGTCCATCAGAGAAGCTACTGGAACCGCACTCATGCTTACCTCCGTTAAGTTTTATACACGGACAAGACGGTGAATTTAAATCCGCACCCAAAACTACACGTTGAAAGCGTAAAATCAAGCGGTATAATCCCCTCATGAAGATATTCAGGACATCATCCGACATGAACGCCTTCTCGCGCGAAGTCCGGCGAAAAGGCGGACGGGTCGGCCTCGTCCCGACAATGGGCTATCTCCATCAAGGGCACATCTCGCTTGCGAAAATTGCAAAGGAGCATTCCGGCTTCGTAGTGCTGTCGAATTTCGTCAATCCAACGCAGTTCGGCCCGAACGAGGACTTCGAGAGATACCCACGCGACCTGCAGCGCGACAACAACCTCTGCGAGCAGGCCGGAGTGGATGCCGTCTTCGCGCCGCCCGTAGAGGAGATATACGGCAGGAACGAATCGGTATGGGTGGTCGAGGACAGTCTCTCGACTGTGCTATGCGGAAAGTCGCGGCCAGGGCACTTCCGCGGGGTATGCACCGTCGTTGCGAAGCTATTCAACATTGTCGAGCCGGACATCGCCGTATTCGGCATGAAGGACTACCAGCAGCTGAAGATCATCGAGCAAATGGTCCGCGACCTCAAGTTCCAGATCAGGATAATCCGCGCTCCGATAGTCCGCGAACCCGATGGACTGGCCATGAGCTCCCGCAACAAATATCTCTCGCCAGAGGAGCGAAAAAACGCCCTCGCAATCTCCGCAGGGATCAAGGAGGCGGCAAAAAAAATCTCCGCAGGATGCAAGGACTATAAAAAGATCAAATCAGAGCTTGCTCTGCGAATTTCGCAGTCCGGCGGCAAGCTGGACTATGTCGAAATCCTCGACGCCGACAGCCTGCATGAATTTTCCTATAAAAATCCTTCTAAAAACATCCTCGTAGCCGTTGCCGCATTCTACGGAAAAACAAGACTGATTGACAATGCCATTGTGGGAAGATAATAATTATTTCCCCTGTTGATTTTCGGCATGGTTCACTTGCTCAAAAAAAATTGGCACCTTACCTGAAATCCTGTTTTTTAGTAACCATATCCGAAAAAAATCAAAAAATTACCTCTTAAAACAA
>DYMC01000241.1 GCA_020721745.1 Lentisphaera sp.
TCTTGCTGCCTCGTATCTGCGGCAAATGCGGCCAACTGCTTAATTTAGGATGAAACTGGGCCATATCATGTACAGAAGCTGTTTAAAGCGCGTGCTGGACATCGTCCTGGGTCTTCTGCTCATGCCTTTCTTCATCGCGCTGGCGATACCCGTGGCCATCATGATCAAGTTCGAGTCGAGAGGCCCCGTCTTCTTCCGCCAGAGGCGGGGCGGAAGGAACGGAAAGTATTTCGAGATATTGAAGTTCCGGACAATGATGTCCTGTCCAGATTCGGAGAGAAAGGAGTTCGAGCCCGGGGAGAAGAAGAGGATCACGAAGTTCGGGGCCCTGCTGAGAAGAAGCAAGCTGGACGAGACCCCGCAGATAATCAATGTGGTTCTAGGGGACATGTCGTTTGTCGGCCCGCGTCCGGAGGTGAGGAAATACATCGAAGTCTATCCGGAGCGCTGGGCGAGGATACTTTCGGTCCGCCCCGGGGTCACCGACCCCGCGTCGGTGGAGTTCAGGAACGAGGAGGAGATACTCGCCTCCTCCGCCGATCCAGAGAGGAAATACATCGAGGAGGTCATGCCGCGCAAACTGTCGCTCTACGAAAAATACATTTCACAAATATCATTTCTCGGGGACATGGAAGTAATTGCAAAAACGATATCCAGCGTCCTGCTGAAATAGCATTGGCGAAGAACGCAGGATGCAAGATTTCCTCTCGCGAAAGAGGTCAATCCAAGCCAATTGCAAAATGGCACCAATGCTCACAGGAACAGAACTCAGCATCTCGGACCATCTCAAACGCGGTTTTACCACGGAAGAGGTGGAGAAAATGATGCTGGGAAAAGCATCTGAAGAACTACAGGGCTTTAGCCCGGACGACAAGATTGGAGATGACATCCTTGCCGTTCCCTGCGGGGTCCGCAACTTCGCCACTTGGCGGCACAGGAAAATTCCCGCCTATCTCCAGTATCTGTGCCTCCTTTTTATAGACATACTTCAACTTGCCGTAGCCGGAAAGCTCCGAGATTGATTCGATTTCGACCGGTTCACTGAAGCGGTGCCTATACTCGAAATACTTCCCCGGTTCGCCCGCCAAAATACACCTTGTTTCTTTTTTGTCAACAACGACACGGGAACTTTTCAATCCCGTCTTCCCATGCTGCGGGTGGCTGTCCCCGACCACGCAAAAGCCGTTCAATTCAAACGACACCTTTGCGCCGTCCTTGTACTCTGGAAGCTTTGGGTCGCCGACAATGGTAATCTCCCCCCAGTAAGGCGGCTTGAGTTTGTCGCAGGGCATAATCACTCGCTGCCATTTCTCAGGAATAAGGTCAGCCGCGAGACAGCGCAATTTTCCCTCGCTTATGAGATGAAAACGAAATGTCAGCTTCTTCGCTTTGGATTCTGTCCTTGGATAAACCCAGAATGAAAATTCTCTCGCGTCAAAGGGACCAGTGCCAAAAAAAAGTGTCGCTCCGCCTGGTGTTTCTTTCGCGTCTTTTGGAAATGCTATCGAGATAAGATTGCTTTTTTTATCCCATGGAACGACATTTTTCACTCCTGCGACTTTCGCAGTAGTCGCTTCAACTTCGGAACCGGAGTATCCCGGCGTGCCAAGACCGATGTGTCCATTTGGCCAGCGCAACGTTGTCCTGATTTTGTCCTCTTCAGGCGCGTTATCCGTAACCTTCAAGATGCTCTTATCCCAGTGCGTCCCGGCGGCTTTTTTCGTTGTAATCTTTAATTTCTCCGGCTCTTTTGCCCCATCGAGCGCAAATCTGATAAGATTGCAGTTGGCAAGGCGAAATTCGCAGGAAATCATCCTTTCAGACAAGAATAGTTCTTGCCATTCCGGCTTCGTATTGTCGTCTATCTTGTCACTGAGCTGGTAGTATCGCGCCTTGGACGCTGAAACGGAGGCGTCAAGCGGAATTATCAGGCGAACATCTTTCCCGCCTTCATGTCTACCGGAAACAAGGGCGCTGTAAATGCCGTCCGCGTTTTTAACGCATATCCACCTGGCATAGCTAAGCACGTCGTCGTCAGCGAGCGGGAGCAGATTGGAATTGACAAAACATGGTTCGCCTTCAAAAAAAATAGATATAAGTTTTATTGCTTCGCAGCCGGCAATTGGCTTCCCGCTTACAGGATCGAGCAAAGCCTCGTCCGAAAGGATCTTTTCTATAGGAGGAATCGCCTTTTCCGTGAAGATAAAATCCACTATCCTCTCTGCGATTTTCGCAGGTAGTTTTTGGGCGAATTTGCCGCCAAGCTTGTTATATTCGATGGACTTCTTGCGGATCCACTCCGCCAATTGCTCCCCTTTCTTGATTGCCTCATCATCACTCCGCGGGGCAAGCCCCGCATTGTTCGACTTCGTCGTTAAGCTCAGGTGCCGGCGACAGCCGGTTACCTGAAGCGATTTGTTAAAATTCTTTTTTTTACACAGAGGTAAGGAAGGTAA
>DYMC01000029.1 GCA_020721745.1 Lentisphaera sp.
CTAGTGCCATGCACCGCAGGCTTCAGTTCTCCGCAAAGTAGTTCGGGGCATCCTTTATTATCTTTATGTCGTGCGGATGCGCCTCGCGCAATCCCGCGGAACTAACCTTCACGAACTCGGCGTTCCGCCTCAGATCGGGCACGGTCCTGGCACCACAGTATCCCATCGTGTAGCGGAGACCACCCACAAACTGGTGTATCACATCCGCGACAGCCCCGCGGAAGAGAACAAGCCCCTCTATCCCCTGCGGCACGAGATGCTTCTCGTCGGATACATCCCTCTGCCCATATCTCTCACGGCTGCCCTTCGAACCCTTCATCGCCTCCAGGCTTCCCATGCCCCTGTAGACCACATACGTGCGGCCCTGATGGATTATCTTCTCCCCCGGGCTCTCCTGAGTCCCGGCAAGCATCGAGCCCATCATCAAAGACGATGCCCCGACCGCAAGCCCCTTGCCTATGTCGCCAGATTGCTTCACTCCCCCGTCGGCGATTATCGGAACCTCGTCGCCAATCGCCTTCGCCACATTGAAGATCGCCGTCAGCTGCGGTGTCCCCACCCCGGCGACAACGCGCGTCGTGCATATCGAGCCGGGACCGATGCCAACCTTCACCGCATCCGCTCCAGCGTCAACAAGAGCCCTGCCTGCCTCCCCGGTCGCGATGTTCCCGGCGACAACATCAACGGAATCCCCGTATCTGGCCTTGAGCATCTTCACTGTCTCTATCACGCCTTTCGTGTGGCCATGGGCCGTGTCTATGACAAAGGCGTCAACCTTCGCCTTGAAAAGCTCCTCGGCCCTCTCCTCGTCGTGCGGAGATATCGCCGCCGCCACCCTCAGCCTGTGCTCCTTGTCCCTGTTGTAGTATGGCTCGATGTTCTCGATAAGCGTCTTCACATCGTGGAAGCTGTAAAGCCCGGTCAGCTTCCCGTTCTTGTCTACAATCGGAAGCTTGCCCACCTTGTTGTTCATCATTATCTTGAACGCCTCGACCAGCGTCGTGTTCTCCGGGGCGGTGACCAGATTCCTAGTCATTATCTCCGAAAGCCTGATGCTGTAGTCCGACAGAAACTTGATGTCGCGGGAGGTTACTATGCCCTTCAGCATCCTGCCGGCGTCCACTATGGGAAACCCCGAAAACGAATACTTGTTCCTCTCCTTGATCTCGATCATCTGCGAAACCGTCTGTTCCGGATGAAAGACAACAGGCTCGCTTATCAGACCGTTGAGATAGTGCTTCACCGTCCTGACCTCCTCGGCCTGCCTGTCAACACCCAGATTCTTGTGAATCACACCGATTCCGCCGATCGTCGCCATCGCTATCGCCATCTTCGACTCGGTGACGGTGTCCATCGCCGCGCTCGCAAAAGGCACGTAGAGGCTTATCCTGCGGGAGAACCTGCTCGACACGTCCGCCTGCTCGGGAAGAATGTCGGAATATTTCACCACAAGGGACACGTCGTCAAACGTCAACCCCTCGAACCTGTAGAACTCCATCACCCTGGATATATCTTCGTTCAGCATTTCAGCCCGCTCCCCTCCGCATTTTGGCGCGTTTTGGCTCCACAAGTTACCATGCCAACAGCAAATGTCAAACACCATGCCTCTTGAAAAAAAGCAGAGAACAACATCAAGCGCGTCTTCAAGGGAAAGCCGGAAGTCGCCCGAAACGTCATAATATGCCTCTTCGCCGACGGACACCTCCTCGTCGAGGACATCCCCGGCATCGGCAAGAGCATCCTCGCCCAGGCGCTCGCAAAATCAATACAGGGAACATTCAAGCGGATTCTCGCCTGGAAACTTCAACACCCTGAACGGAAGCTTCGAGATCTACGAATACCACAGCCATGCCTAGACCCAGATCTTCATCGAGGACAAAGGCTGGCTCACTTTCGACGGCACAGCACCAGGAAACATCGAATCCAGAACAACACCTCCCGTCATCGGAACCATGCAGGCCCCCTTCGGAGACGAATGGAAAATAGCCGCGAACGTACCCCTCGACAAGGTCGAATTGAAGAAAACGGCCAGGGACATCAAACGCAATCTCTCCGCGATGGCAAGCCTGTTCACGCACGGATTGGACAGCTTCCTCAAATGGATGTGCGGTGTCAACGAACTCGCCCTGGCAGGCTCCGTCTCTCCCTCATTCACCACAATCTTCGCCGCACGCAAAGTCCGCGCAAGCATCAGGCGCAGACGAAGAATACGCAAATGCATGGAGTTTATAGACCGGCTCCAGTCCCGCGCCATCTCCGCCAAACAGGCCTCCGAAAGAATAGGCATCTGCTGCAGGACGGTCCGCGAGCTGCTCGACCCCGCCGGACTCGGACGCAAACGCAACATGGAGCTGTTCGACTATGGCGCATCCCTCGAAAAAACAGACCATGGCCTAAGCAAGGACGTCTGTGCGGTCTTCCTCATCCACTCTAAGGCGAGCCACGGAACAATCCCTCCGGACGAGAGAGACTTCGAAACTTCCCTGCAGAGACTCCTGCAAATCCGCGACAGGCTCCAGCCCAGACTCGGAATGCCGTAGGTAAATATTCACTGAACTCTTACTGCCGCAGGCTCACCCGGCAAGTGCCTTGCCAATCCTGTCGGCCATCGCTTCAGGTGTCAAACCGTGCGCGGAACGGATTTCAGACGGGCTCCCGTGCTGGATTATCCCCTCGCCCCAGCCAAAGGACAGCAATCCAGCTCCAGCCCCGCCCGGCAGATTCTCGCGGACAGCCGAGGCAAGCCCCCCGGAAAGGCAGTTGTCCTCGACCGTCACAATCAATCTCCTGCCAGCATCATCCGACAGCATCGCCACGTCAAGCGGCTTGATGAAACGGACATTGACCACCCTCGCGGAGACCCCCCTCCGATCGAGGATTTCCGCCGTCTTCATCGCCGTCAGCGACTCCCTGCCCATGCCCCAGATGGAGACCTCCTTCCCCTCGCGGAGAACCTGCCCGCGCCCCCATTCGACTTCAGGGCATTCCGCAAAGTCGCCCGCATCGCCCCTCGGATAGCGGATCACGCACGGAACCCTCCTGGCATGCGCCGCGACCATCATCCTGCGAAGTTCGCGCGCGTCCTTCGGGCATAGTATCGAAAGCCCCGGAATCCCGCGGAGAAACGCCAGATCGTATATCCCATGGTGCGTCGGACCATCCTCCACTATCCCGGCCCTGTCGGCGCAGATTATCACCGGCAGGTTCTGAAGGCACACGTCGTGGTAGATGTAGTCCAGCGACCTTTGCAGAAATGTAGCGTAGATCGAGACGAAGGGAGCCAACCCGCACTTTGCCATGCCGGCCGCGAACACAACGGCATGCTCCTCCGCTATCCCCACATCAAAGAACCTGTCCGGAAACTCCTCCGCGAATTTCGCAAGCCCGGTCCCGCTCTTCATCGCGGCACTTATCGCCACGATGTCGCCCTCCGCGCGGGCCATCTCGGCGATCTGCGAGCCAAAAACCCCGGAGAAGGACTTCTCCGCACCGCCATTGAGCTTCTCTCCTGTCGCCGGATCGAACGGCGGAAGACCGTGGAACTTCTCGGGCATCTTCTCGGCATACTCGTATCCTCTCCCCTTCTCGGTCACAAGATGGACCAGCACCGGAGTCTCGAAGCTCTTCACCGCGTTGAACGCACGTATCATCTCATCCAAATCGTGCCCGTCTATCGGGCCCATGTATCTTATCCCCAGCTCCTCGAAGAAGACACCCGGCACTATAACGCTCTTGACCGCCTCCTCGAGACGGCCTATGCCCTTCACGATTCCTCGGCCGACGCCGGGTATCCCCAGTATTGCGCTCCGTGCGAGCGCCTTCAGCCTGTTGTATCCCTGGGTGGATATGAGCCTGTTCAGGGATCGCGAGATGGCACCCACGTTCGAGGAGATGGACATCTTGTTGTCGTTGAGCACTATGATGAAATTCTTCGTGATGCCGGATATGTTGTTCAGCGCCTCCAGGCTGCTTCCGCATGTGAGCGAGCCGTCGCCGATCACGGCCACGACCTTTTCATCCCCCCCCTTCAAGTCCCTCGACGCGGCGAAGCCCAGCGCGGCGGACAGCGCCGTCCCCGCGTGCCCGGCTATGAAGCAGTCATGCTCGGATTCGCTCCCCGACGGGAACCCGGAGCAGCCCCCGAATCTGCGCAGAGACCTGAAAAACTCCCTCCTGCCGGTGACTATCTTGTGCGCGTAGGCCTGATGCCCGACATCCCAGACGATCTTGTCGCGCGGCGAGTCGAAGGTCTTGTGGAGGGCAAGCGTCAGATCCACCGCCCCAAGGCT
The DNA here is from genome assembly GCA_020721745.1 of Lentisphaera sp. GTDB lineage: Bacteria > Verrucomicrobiota > Lentisphaeria > Victivallales > GWF2-50-93 > DYMC01. The sequence continues at coordinate 4,290 of DYMC01000029.1, forward strand.
CGGCGCGAGATGACCGCCATTCTCCGACACGACCTCGACTATCAGCCCGCGGATTTCCTCCGCAAGACAGGCAAGCTCCGGAATCGAAAGCCTCCTCACATCCTCCGGCGAGTTGATTCTACCAAGTAACTTCACGATGCCCCATATAGTTCATTGATGGAAATGCTCCTGCAAAACGGTAGAACGGTTCATCCACCTTCCCAAGCCTTATCAGATCGTTGTGGACGACACCGGGAACCGTCGCTTTCAATTTCACGACGGAAGGTCCGGGGCCTTCGAGTTTCACGACATTCCATGTTCCGCAAAGATCAAGACTTTCAATAGCCGTATTTTTCCCCACATGTCCTCCTCTATTCTGTTCCGGGCAACAAGCACAGGAAAATATAAATCATTCCCGGAAATGCAAACGGCGGAGCTGTCAATCCATCCACTTCTCCTCCGGAGAATGACGGAGCCCGCAAGCGCTTTGCGCCGTCCCATCAAGTACTTTGCGCCGTCCCGGCGCAAAGATGTTTGCGCGGAGCCCCGTCTCCGCCTGCGGCTACGCCGCCGCATGCCGCGCAAACTACCGGCATTCCGCCTGGGCACGAATCGGCTCAGCCCTTCAAACTTTTCTTCAGAGGACATCCTGCCGCGCATCCTTTTTTCCTGCAGAACTCCTTTCCAACCCTGACAATGAGCGCGTGGTATTCATTGAAGAGCCGGGCATCAGGAGGCAGGGACTTCGTGAATATCTCCTGGATTTCATCGTATGGCGTCTCATACTGAATCCCAAAATGCCGCGATACGATTCTGCGCGTGTATGCATCTATCACAAATATCGGAATGTCAAACGAATATAGCAGGATGCTGTCCGCCGTCTCCCTGCCAATGCCATTCACCGAAAGCAGCGAATTTCGCAGGAAGAGAGCCCCCTTGCCTTCCTGGATAGGCCTGTCGTTGCGGACATTCACGGTCCACCACTTCGCGAGATTTTTCAGACGCAGCGCCTTCATCCGGAAATATCCCGACGGCCTTATCGCCTCCTCCAGCCTGCGAATTTCGCAGTCCAATATTTTCCTCGCCGGCAGGAGTCTTTCCCTTTTGAGTTTTGCGATTGCCTTCTCGACATTGCCCCAGTTCGTGTTCTGGGTCAGCAGCGCACCCACCGCCACCTCCCAGGGGCTGTCCGCCGGCCACCAGTCCTGCGGACCGAAAAGCCGGTAGAGCTCGTCGTAGAGACGTTGAATTTGGTTCCCTAATACTTCTGTAATACTCCGGACGTGGAAGTGCGTCCCTCCACTTTTACGCCGACCGTTCGGAGTGGAGGGGCATGAATGCATGCCCGCAAGAGAAGTTTTGCTTTGGCACCGTTTCATTCAAAAATGATCCTGTCGAGAGCAAAAAAGTCCGGAACTGCGAAATTCGCAATTTCACCGTAGCGCCTGTTGTTCTCGTTGAGCAGAAGGCATGTGGAGGCGCCAGCGGCTTTTCCACAGTGGATGTCGTGGATGTAGTCCCCGACGACAAGCGCCCGGGAAGGATGGATCTTCCACTCCCCAAGCATGTGAATCACCGCGCCGGGGTGCGGCTTGAGAAACGGAAATGAACGGTCAACCACGATGTCGAACTTGAATCCGGTCTTCACCGCAAATTCATCGAAGGAAGAGCGCGAATTCCGCGTCAAAAGCCCCTTCCTCAGCCCGGCGGAGTCCAGTTTGCGCATGAGCTCCGGCACACCCGGAGTGAGACGCAGATTCCTCATCGCCTCCTTCTCGTGGCGCTCCACTATCTCCCAGGCCCTTCCACGCGCCTCGACAGGAAGCATGTTGATTCCGTCAATGATGTCCTCATCTTGACATCCTATCTCCTCGCGCAGCTTCGCGAAGTCTATCGCCGGAATCGTCAGCGTCCCGTCCATGTCGAATATCACCGCCTCAAACATCATCGCTCCCGAGTATGGATTCACCCGATTCCGCCAAATATACATCCATGCAGCGGCGCTTCCAGCGGCAAAAGATAGCCCGCCGCATCTGGCATTTTCAAAATCAAAAATCAGGTGTATCGGTATGGAACGATGAAGACAAACGGGAAAAAAACAAAAAAACTCGTCGCCGCAATGAGCGGAGGCGTGGACTCCAGCGTCGCCGCCGCAATAATGTTGAAGCAAGGCTATGACGTGGTCGGCGTCACCCTCAAATTCATCGAATGCGACGGAATCTCCGAAAAAAAGAAATCATGCTGCGGAACCGACGACAAACGCCAGGTGCTGGGCGTATGCGAGAAGCTCGGCATCCAGCATCACTTCCTCGACATGAGGGAGCTTTTCGAGGAGAAGGTGCTAAAAATATGCTGGGAGGAGTATTCCCGCGGAAGAACACCGAATCCATGCGTCCTCTGCAACAGGCACATCAAGTTCAGGGCTCTGCTCGAATACGCCAGTTCAATCGGGGCCGAAGGCATAGTCACAGGGCATTATGCGAAAATCGCAGCAACCCCGCAAGGAGTCGAACTCTCAAGAGGTGCCGACAGCATTAAGGACCAGTCGTATTTCCTTTCTCTCGTCAGGCGGGAGGATCTATCGCGGACCTTCACCCCGCTGGACTCGATGGAGAAAAGCGAAGTCCGCTCGGTCGCCAGGGAGCTAGGCCTCCCCAACGCGGAAAAAAAAGAAAGCCAGGATGCCTGCGTCGGATTGCTCGGCGAGAATTTCGCTGAAACCCTCAGAATCAGGTTCGGCGGAGAAGCCAGGCCGGGAAATTTCATTGACGAACATGGGCTAAAAATCGGGGAACACGAGGGCATACACAATTTCACCATCGGACAACGACGTGGCTTCGGAAGAGGCTTTGGCAAGCCGATGTTCGTCAAAGGCATAAATCCGGAAACATCGGAAGTCTCCCTTGGCGCAGACGAAAAAGAACTCTTCTCCAGGAAACTCTCAGTATCGGGAATCAACTGGCTCCTCGGGGATTTCAGTAAAAAGCTGTCCTTCGAGGCACTTGTCCAGATAAGATACCGCAGCCGCCCGGCAAAGGCTCTTGTCCGATTGATCGGAGAAAACAACGCATCGGTCGAGTTCGACGAGCCACAGCGGGCCATAACCCCCGGACAGACCGCCGTCCTCTACGACGGCAAAAAAGTCATCGCCGGCGGAACAATTGAATAAAGGCACGGGCTGTTTTTGCAACTGCATCTATTTTAGCAAGACAAGGCCATCTATCTCACGGAAATGTGAGTCCATGGAATAGAGCGAGAGTCCATGCCTCATTGCATTGGCGGCAATCCACATGTCGTTGGATGGGATCGGGCCTCCCTTCGCCTTGAGCCTGTTTACGATCGCCGAGTAGTATTCGGCGGTATCCATGTCATGATTCAGAATTTCAACCCTCGGGCTGTCAAGAAATCTTTCAAGATCAATTCTGTTCTCCTCGCTCCTCCGCCCCATCTTGAATCCCGAAAGAAGCTCCGCCACCACCGTTATGTCAACCCCTATGTGGTCGCAATTCCTCAGAGCCTCCACGACATCCCCGTCATTCCTCTTGAAGGCAGCGTATATGTTCGTGTCAATCGCTATCCTCCTCATTTCCAGACCTCGTCGTCAATCCTTTCGAAGATACTGATGTCTTCGAGAAATTTATCGGACTCCTTTTTCGTCCATCCTCCGGCCAGGGAATCCAGATCTCTGTGTCTTATGAAAACTTTCCCCTTTTCCAGTCCTACAGAACGCTTCAAGACCTTCAGCATCCATTGATTCACACTTAAGTTTTCAGCCGACGCATTGCTTTTAATAGTCCTGTCAAGTTCTGGCTCGATGCCGCGGATCGTAATTGTCTTCATTTTCCCTCCTGCACATTGTGATTGCACTATTATTATACATTATGATTGCATATTATGCAAGCATATTCACCCGTTTTATGTTTTTCCGGAACCCCGGGTTGATATGGCGCGAAGTGGTGGTAGAGTATGCCCCCAGCGCAATATTCCTGCAAATATGAGGCGCGGGCGCGTAGCTCAGTTGGTTAGAGCGCCACGTTGACATCGTGGAGGTCGTTGGTTCGAGTCCAATCGCGCCCACCATTCAAATCCCATGAACATTACAGAAGCAATTTACGCACTGAGGCCGTTTACATCCAAAGTTCCGCAGGAGGAATTGGCCTTCATCCGCGCAAACTGGAGCGAGGCCGAGCCTGTCCTGCTGAAGGAGATTGATGCGAGACTGGAGAATCCCACCGGGAAGCATAAAGATGCCTTGTCCATATACGCAATCCATCTCTGCGCGGAGATGAAAAGTCAGGAAGCCTTCGGACGCTGCCTGAATCTATGCCGACTCCATGAACCCGTCCTCGATGAGCTTCTTGGAGACATTCTCACCGGGACCATGCCCGAGATGCTGTCAAGAACCTGTCACGGACGGGTGGATGAGATAAAGGCTTTGATTGAAGACAATTCGCTCGCCGAGTTCTCCCGATCTTCCGCCATGGAAAGCCTCCTGCATATGATGCTGGATGGTCAATTGTCGAGAGAGGAGCTTGCAGAATACTGCGTCTCGCTCATGCGGGAAAAGCTCGAAAGGTGCCACTCGAACATATGGGACACTGTGGTCTTCGTTTCGACAGGCATACACGCGGACGAGGCTCTGCCTTTTATAAAAAAGGCATATGAACGTGGTCTGGCGGATCCGGGATATGAAAGCCTGGAGCATATTCTGGAAGTTTTCCAGGAGCCGCTTGAGAATGTGCTGCAAAGGACAAAAAAAACAGCGTGACACCTTCGGAAAAACCGAAGACGAGATGAGCTCCTTCGTAAGCAGGTGGGGAGATGAAGAGGAGCCGGACGCCCGGGAAACGGAGCAGGAGCTGCTGGGGATTTTGACGGAAGATATAGAACCGGGCTGGGATGAAGACTACGATGAATCCGAGGATTATATCGAGTCCTATGTAAGAACAGAAAAAAAAATAGGAAGAAACGATCCATGCCCCTGCGGCAGCGGGAAGAAATACAAGAAATGCTGTCTGAACGGTCCGGCAAAGCCCCTCCCCGCTCCGCCAATGCAAGTAGCTCCCCCCGCAATCCCCTTTAAGGAAAATCCAGTCCAGGATGAACACAGGACAGCCAACGATTGGATGATGGCCGGATATCTGCACATGGAAAACGACAGCTATTACAAGGCTTTTCAGTGCTGGAAGAGATGCTGGAATGAAATGAAGCTTCTTCTCCCCTCGACCTTGACAAATCCCTACGACGCGGAAAAGACCGGAATATTCGAGGGGTATGATTCACTTGGCGATTGGCTCCAGGATTTCGAAAGCCTGCTCTCCGAACGCTCAATAAAGGATGTGGCCGTGGCCGGATTCTCGGTGGAATACTTCCATGAACTTCTCACTCGCTTCCCAAAGATGAGCGACAACATGAAGTCGAACATCAAGGCCGACCTGGCCCGGTCAACCGCTCTCCTGGAACGAAGGGAGGAGGCCGTCTCGCTCCTCCAGTCTATGATCGCCGAAAATCCAAAGGACGCCCAGCCCTATGTGGTCCTTTCGGAAATGCACTCAGACGATGCAGCCACGTATGGATTCAAGCTCGATCTTCCGCGGGCCATCGAATTCCTCGACTCCGCGTTGAAGCATGCCGAGGACTGCGCCGACTACGATGTCACAGTTCGCCTGGAAAATCTCAGGCAGTGGAAGACCGATATGGAGACACCACTGCTATAAAATGTTTTCGAGCTAGTCCTATATTTTGATGAAGAGAGCACAACACCGACCAAATATATGCCAAGAATTTTTGATAACATTGAAGCCCATCTTTCTGAAACATTGAAAGAAATATTGGCTCTTGCATGCCGTGCCGACTTCTGTGTCGGATACTTCAATTTGCGTGGCTGGAGGGAGATAGATGCGCAGATAGAGAAATTCTCCGGACTGGATGGAGCCTGCTGCCGCCTATTGGTTGGAATGCCGGTGTCTCCAGTTGACGAGCTGAGGTCAGCTCTCAGTCCCGAGAACGAAAAACGCCTCGATCAGGGAGAATCAGTCCGCCTGAGCAAAAAACTTGCGTCGTCCTTCAAGGACCAACTATGTTTCGGATTGCCAACGCGGGACGATGAACTTGGCCTGCGCAGACTTCTTAGGCAATTGAAGGCAGGCAAAGTGATTGTGAAGTTGTTCCTGAGGCACCCGCTTCATGCAAAACTTTATCTTGCCTTCAGAAGCGACCCCATAAATCCTGTGATCGGATTCCTGGGAAGCAGCAATCTCACATTTTCCGGACTTGAAAAGCAGGGTGAGCTCAACATAGATGTGCTCGACAGAGACGCCGCCGACAAGCTGGCCCGTTGGTTCGAGGATCGCTGGAGCGACAGATTCTGCGTTGACATCACTGCGGATCTGGTAAAGATAATAGAGGAAAGCTGGGCGAGACAGAATCTTGTCCCTCCATATCACATCTATCTGAAGATCGCATACACCCTGTCCCTCGAAGCCAGAACCGGCATCGCGGAAGAGGTTTTGCCAGAAAAATTCGAGAAGATACTCTTCCCTTTTCAGAAGGAAGCGGTGAAAATAGCGGCACACCACCTGAAAAAGCGCGGGGGTATACTGATCGGAGATGTTGTCGGGCTTGGAAAAACCATTACAGCCACAGCTGTCGCCAGCCTCTTCGACCACCAGTGGCGAATTCTGGTCATATGCCCAAAAAATCTTGTTGGAATGTGGAAAGATTATGCGCATGAATATGCCGTCCAGATGGAGGTGCTCTCAATTACCATGGCAAGGGATTTGTCCAAGATGCGGCGTTACCAGCTTGTCATCATAGACGAGTCCCACAACTTGCGGAACAGGGATGGACAGCGCTACCAGATGATTCGCGACTATATTGCGCAGAATGATGCCAGAGTCATCATGTTGTCCGCCACCCCATACAATAAAACCTATATGGACTTGGCAAACCAGCTCCGCCTTTTCCTTGACGAAAACTCGGACCTCGGTGTAGCTCCTGAAGTGCTTATCAGGGAAAATGGAGAGCTGTTCCTCAGCAAACTCGAATGCCAGCCGCGAACATTGAAGGCTTTCGAGCACAGCGTATATGCCGACGATTGGCGCGAACTTATGCGCCTCTTCCTTGTCAGAAGAACGCGAACTTTCATCAAGGACAACTATTCTCATTATGATGCGGAAAAGGATCGGAAATATTTGCTCTATTCGTCTGGCGAGCGATCCTATTTCCCGACCCGGATTCCAAGAACTTTGAAATTCAGCATAGACGAGAAAAATCCTGATGATCAGTACGCAAGGCTCTATTCAGACAAAGTTGTGAAACCAGTCAGCAAGCTCCAGCTTCCAAGGTATGGCCTTGGCAACTACGTTGAGCCTAGCAAAAACGAGCCACCCACTCCTGCGGAAGAAAAAATCATTGAAAATCTCTCGCGAGCCGGAAAACGGCTCATGGGGTTCTGCAGGACAGGCCTTTTTAAACGACTTGAAAGTAGCGGAAACGTATTCATTCAGTCGCTAGCAAGACATATCCTTAGAAACTATATCTACATCCATGCACTCGAAACGTCCCAACCGCTTCCAATTGGTCCGCAGGATGTCGAGCTGCTTGATTCGCGGATCACCGACGAAGACGAGGATCTCGAATTTGGAGAAAGGCAAGTTGATGTGGCACTCAGGACACCTGAGGATTTCCGCAGGCGGTCGGCAGAGATTTACGGCTTCTATCGTAAAAACGCCGAAAATCGTTTTCAGTGGATGGGAGCAAGGCATTTTATCAAAGAACTTGCCGCTGATCTTGAGAAAGACGCGCAGGCACTTCTTCGAATACTCAAGGACGAGGGCGACTGGTCCCCGGAAAAGGATGAAAAATTGAAAATCCTCCGGGAACTTGTCTCAGAAAAACATCCCAAAGACAAAATACTCGTTTTCACTCAATATGCCGACACCGCACGCTACATATATGAAAATCTTAAGGAAGCCGGCATTGAGAAAATTGCCTCTGTGACCGGAAATGACGATAATCCTACCGCATATGCGTATCGTTTCAGTCCGCACAGCAATAAAAAAGACAAGGAGATCGCGAAGGAAGACGAAATAAGGGTTCTGATTGCCACTGATGTCCTGAGCGAAGGACAAAATCTGCAGGATGCCCATATTATCGTAAACTACGATCTTCCTTGGGCCATAATCAGGCTCATACAAAGAGCCGGGAGAATTGATCGTATCGGCCAGAAACATGAATCCATCGTGTGTTATTCCTTCCTTCCAGCGGACGGCGTCGAAAGGATCATCCGTCTTCGTTCGCGGGTGAAGGACAGACTCACGCAGAATGCTGAAGTCGTGGGATCGGATGAGGCCTTCTTCGAAGATCAATGTAGCGGAAATAAACTACGCGACCTTTACAATGAGAAGGCGCAGGTCCTGGAAGAGGAGGATGATGGCGAGGTGGATCTCTCGTCCGAGGCGTATCAGATCTGGAAAAACGCGGTTGATGCCGACCCTTCCCTTGAGGAAATAGTGCCGAACCTGCCAAATGTGGTATTCTCATCCCGCCCCTGGGAAGCTTCCCCAGACATGCCCGAAGGAGTCCTGGTCTTCGTCAAAACCGCGCAGGACAACTGCGCCCTCGCCTGGATGGGAAATGACGGAAAAAGCGTTACCGAATCGCAGTACAAAATATTGAGGGCGGCCAGATGCGAACCAGATACCCCCGCATTGGAGCGAGCTGAAAACCACCACGAGCTTGTGAAAAGCGGAGTCGAGCTTATGATCAGTGAAAACCGCACTGCCATAGGAGGCGCACTGGGCAGTTCGCGAGGCATAAGATTCAAGACCTATGAAAAGCTTAAACTTTATCTCGATGATGTTGACAATGAACTTTTTGCCACTGATGAACTACGCAAGGCCTTGCAGCAAATATATGACTCCCCGCTGACGGAAAAGGCCAGAAACATTCTTGGACAGCATTTGAAACAGCGATCCAGCAACCAGGCTCTCGCCGAGGTCATCCAGGCTCTCTACGAGGAAAATGAGCTCTGCGGAGAAGTCCACGAAAGCTCAGGCAAAGATGTCAGGCTGATCTGCTCCCTAGGACTGCAGCGCAAAAAGACATAATGGACGAACACGACAAAAAATGACTGCCAAGCTCAAAAATCAGCGCATGCATATGTCTCACGATTCGATTTTTTTGTCCTTTCCTTCCCAGGAGCACCCATGAGCACTCCCCAGAAAGGCTTCATCCCAGCGCACGGCGGCTATCAAAAACTTCTTTCCTACCAGAAGGCGGAGATAGCCTATGATGCCACTGTGTATTTCTGCAGAAGATTTTTCTCAAAAGGCGACCGCACGATTGACCAGATGGTGCAGGCCGCACGCTCGGGCAAGCAGAACATCGCCGAGGCAAGCATGGCCTCCGGAACATCGAAGGAAACTGAAGTGAAGCTAACCAATGTTGCACGGGCCAGCCTCGAAGAACTTCTGTGTGATTACCGGGATTTTCTAAGAACACGCTCCCTGAAGGAATGGCCCAAAGACCATCCATACACCAAGCATCTTCGGGAACTCAATCGCAACCCGGATGCAAACTACGAGACATTCAGGAAAGGCATCGAGAATGAAGACCCGGAGATTTGCGCCAATGTCATCATCGGAATCACCAAGCTGGCCTGCTATCTGCTCGACCAGCAGATTCGCAGGCTAGAAACCGACTTCATCAAGGAAGGCGGCTTGCGGGAACGCATGACACAGGCAAGATTAAGAGAAAGAAATAAAAAGGACTAAAAGGACAGAAAGGACAAAAATGAAGATCCGCCCCAAAAACCCGCCCACACCCGATTCTTCCCTTCGTCCTTTACGTCCTTTTCGTCCCTTATCTCTTTTATGTCCTTTCCCCCTTTCGGAGCCCACATGCCAGTAAACAAAAAAAAGATAAAGAGTCTCCTCGACGGGCATCGTTTCAAGGACCTCTTCATCGAGGAGCTCGGCTGGGACGACAGCTCGATAGCGCTCCCTCTGGAGATCGGCAGCGAGCGCTTCGATCTGAAGTCTGTGGCGCACAAGAAAGGCTTCACTGCTTTTGTATGCCCCCGGATACCGGAATCCTCTACACGGGCAAAAATCGAAAACAAGGTCGCCAAAAACATCCGGGAACATCTCATAATATACGCCGAAAATGGCCGCCAGCGCTGGCAATGGGTCAGGCGCGTCCCGGGACGACCCCTCGCCCGCCGCGAGCACGAATACAATCCCGCACAGCCAATGCTCCTCGTGGAGAAAATCGGCTACATGGAGGTGTCCCTCGACGAGGAGGAGACTGTTGACATCATAGATGTCTACGACAAAGTCCGCTCGGCAATGGACGTGGACAGGGTCACAAAGCGCTTCTACGACCGCTTCAAGAAGGAGCAGGAGGCATTCCAGTCCTTCATCAGGGGAATCGGTGAGCAGGGCGACGAAAAATGGTATTGCTCCGTGATGCTCAACAGACTCATGTTCATCTATTTCATACAGAAAAAAGGCTTTCTCGACAATGACGTGGACTATCTGCGCAACCGGCTCGCGGCCGTCCAGAAGAAAAAAGGCCAGGGCAAGTTCCACACCTTCTACAGATACTTCCTGATGAAGCTCTGCCACGAGGCGCTCGGGAAAATCCAGCGGGAACGAAGGCTTGACCCCGACCTGATCAAACTAATCGGAAATGTCCCCTACCTGAACGGAGGCATTTTCCAGCCGCATGACCTCGAAATCAAATATGCAGACATAGACATCGCCGACGAGGCCTTCGAGAGGATTTTCGACTTCTTCGACCAGTTCGAGTGGCACCTCGACAGCCGTCCCAACGCGGCGGAAAACGAGATCAACCCCGAAGTCCTCGGCTACATCTTCGAAAAATACATCAACCAGAAGCAGATGGGCGCATACTACACCAAGGAGGACATCACCGAATACATCTCGAAAAACACCATAATCCCATCCCTCTTCGACAAGGCCAAGGAGAAATGCTCCATCGCCTTCGAGGGCGACCCCTCGCTATGGAATCTGCTTAAGGAAGACCCCGACCGCTACATCTACCCCGCCGTCCGACACGGCGTCTCATACGACATGCACAACGATGTGGAAATAAAAAATCCTGTCCCATATCCGGATGAAATAGCCGTCGGACTCGATACGGCCAGCCCCAATCTTCTCGAAAGGCGGAAGCATTGGAACACAAAGGCGCCGCCGGAAGCGGCTCTCCCAACGGAGATCTGGCGTGAGGTGGTCGCACGCCGCCAACGCTACGAGGAACTAAAAAACAAGCTTGCCTCCGGAGAAGTCCGCTCCATAAACGACCTTATCACGCTAAATCTCGACATCCGCCAGTTCGCGCAGGATGTCATCGAACGCTGTGAAAGCCCCGACCTGCTGAACGCCTTCTGGGTGGCGATTGCCGGACGCATCCCACAGCAGTCGAACGAGGAGATGAAAGCGGGGATCAGCATCCTCGACCCGACCTGCGGCTCCGGCGCATTCCTCTTCGCCGCCCTCAAGATACTCGAACCGCTCTACGAGGCATGCCTCGACAAAATGCAGGAATTCTTGAATGAATGGGAGGAGGCGGAAAACTCAGCCGCTCACCGCAACTACGCCCGCTTCTTCAAATCCATCCGCGACGAGATCGGGAAACACCCGACACCCAAATACTACATCTACAAGTCAATCATCATAAACAATCTCTACGGCGTGGACATAATGAGGGAGGCGGTCGAAATATGCAAACTTCGCCTCTTCCTCAAACTCGTCGCGCACGTCGAGAACGCCAGCAGAATCGAACCCCTCCCGGACATAGACTTCAACATCCGCTCCGGAAACACCCTCGTCGGCTTCGCAACCGAAAAGGAGATGAGCCGGGCAATGGAAGACGACCTTATTGCCCGCTCAACCGTTCTCCCGGAAATAATCAAAAAAGCCAACGAGATTGACAGGCTCTACAAACTATTCCGACAGGCCCAGCTCGACAACGACGAATCCGTGAACAAGGCAAAGGAAAAGCTCTCCTCGAAACTCCGCTCCCTCGAAGACGAACTAAACAAATACCTCGCCGATGACTACGGCGTGAACACCAAAAAGGAAAAGGAATACAAGAAATTCCTCGAATCTCATCAGCCCTTCCACTGGTTCATCGAATTCTACGGCATAATGAAATCCGGCGGATTCGACACAATCATAGGCAACCCGCCGTATGTGG
>DYMC01000030.1 GCA_020721745.1 Lentisphaera sp.
TTGCTGCCTCGTATCTGCGACAAATGCGGCCAACTGCTTAATTTAGGATGATAGAATATGAACACATCGGGCTTTACCGAGCGGATTTCCCCGATCACCCTCGCAAGCCGCGGCTTCAGCCACTTGCGCCAAAGCTCCACGCTCATCATTATGCTCGACTGCATCCCTATGTCGCCGCCAAGCTGTATGATGTCCGCGCCGAGCCCGGCAGCAAACCTGCCCCGCCCACAGGAGAATTCAGTTACGCGGTCAAAAAGAATCTCCGCTCTTGCATCATCCTGCATCATGTCACCCATCAGATCCTCCATCGAGCGCATATACCATGCCGTCTCCCATACCGTGCAGGCCATGCAGAACATACCGGCAAGCCCCTTCGAGTGGATATCCGACAAATTCCTGGCCGCCTCCTCCCTCCTCGAAAAATCCATTTGAGAGGGTGCATTTCCTAAAAGTTGACATTTATTCTACTCCGGTTTGGCCAGATTTTCGATGGTGGTCTTGTAGAAAGCGTCCCAGTTGCCCGACTTGAGCTGGCATCTGAGGTGGAGGAGCCCTTCGGCGTTCTCCTTGATCCAGAACATTCCGGCGCCCTTGAGTCTGAGGTTCACCACCCTTCTTACGGCGCTCTCGATTGCTCCGGATCCTATCGGCATCCCCATGCGCCTGAAAAATCTGTAGTTGATCGATGCGGCGTTCGAAATGAAGTAGTTTTTCTCCCTTGCCAGTTTCTTGTTTCCGTTTTTCCCTATTGATTTGGCAAGTCCCGCCATGAAAACTTTTGGAGCCCGCTCTTTGAGCATGCGCCTCATCCTGTTGAACCATTGGCGCTGCTTTGACTGTGATTTGTAAAGGAGCCCAGAGATACCTGAAAAAGTGATGAAAAAAGGTGCGACGAGGGGTTTGATTTTTATAACTAGCCCGTTTTCCCTGCGAAAAACGAGCCAGCACTGCCAGAAGGACACGCCCGAGATACTTTTTACGCGTGCGCAAGAAGTAGGGCGGCCGTTCCCGGCCGCCCTTTCACATAGCGCGGGGCTGGCTCCGGCGATGATGTTTTTTTTTAACGACTCGGCGCAGCTGTCCTGGAACCCTCCGCTGTCATGCTTTCTTCTGAATGTCTCCTCGGCTATCTCGTCGCCCATCCTGTCCAGTGCGGCGTTGACATCTTTTTCGAGACTGTAGAACGTCGCCGCGCACGGGTCGCCGTCGAACCGTTCGACCGCCTCGGCCATCGCGTCCAGATGCGCCTCGAACTTCTCGCGAAGCTTCCTCTTCAGTTCTTCCCTCGATTGCTTATCCATTGCTCTTCCCCTCCTTTATCAGCACAACGGCAAAAAGAAAAAGCAACCCGGATTCGGTTGATTTTTTGTTTTTTTCCCGCTGCTTTCCCTCTCAACTAATGGGAATTACGCCCTAGACGATTTTGAAACCACCAGTATTTATGTGAACGGGGTCAGAGGACGGGGATGTCCCACTAATTGTTAAATTTTGAGAAAGATGATTTCCCTTATTTTATACTGGGTGGCTGATAGATGCTGTTTTTTGGCGGGCACACATGTTGGCGCAAAAAAAAACGGAGCCGGAATTCCGGCTCCGCTTGGTTTCCGCGAATGAAGCGGGGATTAGAGGCCTAGGTCTATCATTGCGTCGGCAACTTTCTTGAATCCTGCGATATTCGCGCCGTTCACGTAGTTGCCGGGAGTGCCGTATTCCTCGGCGGCTTCCGCTGCAGCCTTGTGGATGTTTATCATTATCTGGTGAAGTCTGCTGTCCACTTCGTCCTTCTCCCAGCGCAGCCTCATGGAGTTCTGCGACATTTCGAGTCCGGATGTGGCCACGCCGCCTGCGTTTGCCGCCTTTCCGGGACCGTAGAGAACCTTGTTTGCGAGGAAGACATCAACGGCCTCGGGTGTCGAGGGCATATTGGCGCCTTCGGAGACGCATATGCATCCGTTCTTGACGAGGGCCTTGGCGTCGTCGCCGTTAATTTCGTTCTGTGTCGCGGATGGGAATGCGACTTCGGCCTTCACGAGCCCCCAGGGCTTCTTGCCTTCGATGTAGTCGGCCTTCTTGAACTTCTTGGCATACTCGCTGATGCGCCCTCTATGGACATTTTTGAGTTCCATGATGTAGTTGAGCTTTTCCGCGTCTATGCCGTCCTTGTCGATTATTGTGCCGTTGGAGTCGGATGCCGACACGACTTTTCCGCCCAGTTGGGTGACCTTCTCGATGGTGTATTGGGCGACGTTGCCCGATCCGGAGACGAGAACGGTCTTCCCCTTGAAGCCATCCTTGCGGGTCTTGAGCATTTCCTCCGCGAAGTAGGTTGAGCCGTAGCCGGTCGCCTCGGGGCGTATGAGGCTGCCGCCCCAGTTGAGGCCCTTGCCCGTGAGGACGCATCCGTTGCTGATGGCGAGGCGCTTGTATTGTCCTTCTAGGAATCCAATTTCGCGTCCGCCTACACCGATGTCGCCCGCGGGGACGTCGGTGTCGGGCCCGATGTGGCGGAACAGTTCGGTCATGAAGCTCTGGCAGAATCTCTGGACTTCATTGTCCGACTTGCCCTTCGGGTCGAAGTTGCTCCCGCCCTTGGCGCCTCCCATGGGGAGTCCTGTCAGGCTGTTTTTGAAAATCTGTTCGAAGCCGAGAAACTTGAGTATTCCCTGGTTGACGGAGGGATGGAACCTGAGACCGCCCTTGTAGGGGCCGATTGCGCTGTTGAACTGGATTCTGTATCCGCGGTTGATCTGGACTTCGCCCTTGTCGTCAACCCATACGACCTTGAAAGAGATGAGCCTTTCCGGTTCGGTGATTCTTTCGAGTATCCTGTGTTTTTCGTACTTCTTCTCCCTGGCCATCACGAGACTTAGCGATTCGAGGACTTCCTTGGCTGCCTGGAGGAATTCCTTTTCCCACGGATAGGTCTTGTTCAGACCGTCGAGCACGCGGCTCACGTAGCTGTTCATCTGTTCTCCCCTTTTGGTTGTTGGAGGCTAGTTGCCCCATCGGGGCTGGTAAGGTAACGGGAATCGGGGTTTAGTCAAGCACCGATGCAAAAAAATCTTCAAAAATGTTTTTTCTCACTTTTATGACGGCTTTTTTTGTCTTCTTCCGTTCGTTTCCGATCATTATCTGTGTGCAGTGGGCATCATGGGCGAGGAAGACCGCGACCAGCGATCTGTCGAGGGTGAATTCGGCTGCGAATTTCGCAGGCTTGCGGTAGAGTACGAGGTCCTTTGCGGGGTCGTCGGATATGATTTCGAGGCCGTCGCAGGGAACTATCCTTCCGAGCTCCCTTCCGGAGAGGACGATCTGTATGTCAATGTATTCGCGGTGTGATTCGAGGACTGCGTCTTCCGGGGTCTTCGTGTCGTATTCGGCGACAGCGGAATATATGGAGTCGCCATCTATTTCACGCCTTCCGAGGGGGCAGTTTTCGTCAAGCGTCGAGATGTAGTCGCGGAGGGGCTTGATGTCCGGGAGGAAGGATGGCAGCCTGGATATCGGCGCATATATCATTTTCCGCTCCGTGTTTTTTTGTTTTTCCTGAATATAGCCGTGCGAGCGAAGTTTTCAAAGAAAAAAAGGCGCGGAGGATTTCTTCTCCGCGCCTTTGATTGCGGGAAATGCGCCTAGGAGACCTTTACGTTCTTGAACTGCGGCAGGTATGCCTTGTTCTTGTTGAGCATCTCCTGGACGAGCTTTCTGGTCTCTCCCATGGAGAGCTTCGCCGCGCACATCGGGTCGTAGAGACATGCGTGGACGACCATTTCCGGATCGCCCGAGAGGGAGGCGTTGACGGTCATTATCTCCGTCGCCGCGCTGACATTGTTGAGGGCGGCGAGCTGGATGGGCAGTGCGCCGATCCTCGCGCAGCTCACGCGTCTTCTGGATGTGAAGACGGGGACTTCGACGCAGGCTTCGGCGGGGAGGTTGCTTATGATTCCGTTGTTCATCACGTTGCCGTTGAAGCCATAGGGTTCCCCTCCCATCCAGGCGTTGATTATGGAGGAGGCGTATTCGTGTCCTCTTTTGAGGTCAACATCCGGTTCTGCGAGCCAGTTTTCAATATCCTTCTGCCATTTGCGGTTCTTCTGCCTGTTCTGGTATTCCTTGAGTATGAATGCGTATTCGCCGGGATTCCATGCGCGCCCCGGTGCGTTGGAGCAGTATTTTTTGATCAGGTCGTCGCGTTTTCTGAACCACCAGCTGTATTCGGAGTTGTGTCCGCTGGACTCGGTGACGTAGTATCCGAGCTGGAGGAACATCTCGTTTCTGACCGGCTCCTCGTTGAATATCTTCTCGTTTTCGCGGACGATTTTCCTGATTCGGGGATAGATGTCCTGGCCCTTGTGTTTGAGCTCGAGATACCATGCCTGGTGGTTTATGCCCGCGCAGAGGTAGTCTATCTCATCGCCGGGGATCCCGAGCCACTTTCCGAAAACCCCAGGCATCCCCTGCACGCTGTGGCAGAGGCCGGTCACGTTGACGCTTGTGGCCCTCTGCATGGCGTTGCAGAGCATCGCCATCGGATTCGTGTAGTTGAGCATGAGGGCATCGGGGCAGAGCCTCTCGATGTCCCTGCATATGTCGAGCATGACCGGGATGGTGCGCAGCGCCCTGAAGATGCCGGCTATTCCTCTGGTGTCGCCGACATTAAAATCCACGCCGTATTTCTTGGGAATCTTGATGTCGTGCTGCCAGATGTCCACGTCGCCGGCGAGGATGGTGCACATGACGGCGTCGGCGCCCTTGAGAGCCTCCTTCCTGTCCATAGTGGAAACGACCTTGGCTGGATATTTCCCTGCCGCGATTATCTTGTTTACAGCCTTTGTCGCGTATTCGAGGCGCTCCTTGTTGATGTCCATCAGCGCGATGGTGCTGTCCTGCAGCAGCGGGTAGGTCATGATGTCCTTGACGAGAGTCCTGGTGAATCCGAAACTGCCCGCGCCCATGAATGCGATCCTGGCCATTTTTTCTTTCTCCTTTTGTGTTTTTTATTATAAGCAATGTGAATATAATGCTTCATGGTGCTATATTATTCAAACTGAAAAAATGATAAGTAAGTGCTATTAATGGTAATTTCATGCTCAAGGCTCTAAAAAAAGCCGGATACGGCTCCTTCGCTCCGATATTTCCCGGGGCGAGGATAATTCCTCTGCACGTGATGATCTCCGGCTGCGGCTATAGTCTGGAGATGTCGCAGTCATACAGTTGGGACGGGCTCAAGCGCGGGTCGAACGAATTCTGCATTTTCCAATGCACGCTTTCGGGCTGCGGGTGTCTTGACTGGGAGGGCCGTGTCCACGATCTTCCCCCCGGGACGGCCTTCATGGTGCATGTTCCCCACGCGCACAGGTATTATCTGCCTCCCGCCTCCGATTCCTGGGGTTTCATATATTTCAGTCTTGTCGGGAGGGAGGCGCTTGCGCTTTGGCGCAGCATTGAAAAGATAAGCGGACCGGTTGCGAAGATCGCGGAGAACTCCAGTCTGATCAGGAGACTCGCCGAGATTTACTGTGGAGGGAGGCATGGCATTCGCAGCGCCTACGAGGCATCGGCTCTTGGATACGAACTTCTGATGCTGCTATGCGAGGAGGTTCTTCCCCGCTCGCATTTGAGCAAGGAGCCCGAATTCATCGAGAGAGTCATATCGCATTGCATGGATCACATTGGCGACGATATATCGGTGGAGGCGATGGCGTCGGTGGCGGGTCTGAGCCGCTTTCATTTCAGCCGCCTCTTCCGGAGGTCACAGGGCGTGAGCCCCGGGGCCTTCCTCATCAATTTGAGGATGAAGCAGGCGTTGAGGCTGATACAGACCGAGGCATTGTCGGTGAAGGAGATTTCCGGCATCTGCGGATTCAAGGATCCTAGCTACTTCTGCAAGGTCTTCAGGCGGTATTTCGAGGAAAGTCCGGAGAAGTTCAGGAAAGGCAAGGCAGACGAGGGATAGCGGGCCGATTCCGGACAACGACAAGTCCGCCCATAAAAATTCTTGGGACAAGACACAACGAGGTAATTGCAAAACTCCTTTCGCGGGCATGGCAACACGTGATTTCATACGTGTCAAGAGCATGCCCCTCCACGCCGATTTTTGCGAAAAATCGGCGTAAAAATGGAGGGACGCGCTTGCGCGTCCGGAGTTTTGCAATTGGCTCACAACAACAAGTGTTGGCAGGGACGGATCGGCGATCCGTCCCTACCTTCCAAACCGCCGCGCGGTTTGTGCGGAGTCTTGCGGCTGGCCTGGTCTGTCAGGGGGCCGGTGGCGGAAGGGTTTTTCTGAAGATGTCGTCGGGTATTCCGTCCGAGGCTGGTCCGGCCTTTGTGTCAGTGAATGCCAGCTTGGTCTTCCATCCCGGGCCGTAGAGTAGTATCTCGTCAACGAACCAGTAGTCGTTCTCCTTCTTGAAGGAGGAGACCTCCATGGTGCGGGACGGGGTGGTCTCGCCATTTTTGAACCATTCGACTCTGAGGGGGAAGGCATGTTCCCTGTTTATCAGGACCAGCGCCTTTTCCCCGGAGTCCTGCGATCTCATGGCTATCTCCGCGCATCTCGAGCTTTTGAATGTCTTGTCGCCGAGGAAGCTCTCCGGGTTCCAATACATGAAGGAGAGTGTCAGTTCCTCGGGTCTGAGCCCGACCTGCTCCATTATTCTCGATTCCGGATCGCCCTCCTTGATGATGGTCGGCCTGGTGGAGCCGAAGCCCTGGCTGACGGTGTATGACTCCTTGTTGTCAATGAGTATCTGGGCGAATATCATCTGTGGGGTGAACCTGATTCCTACCCTTATGTCGTGTTCTTTTGTCTCGGAGCCCTTAATTCTGTTCGATATCCTGCCGGAAAGCTTTGCCCAGCTTTCCGAAGCCGGCGCCCTCCGGGCTCTTTCGACCAGGGCGGTCTCCTCGGGTTGCAGTCCTGGAGATGTTTCGGAGAGGAGAGAGAGCATGGACGCGACGAACAGCGACGCGGACAGGTGCAGCGGGAAGAGATTGATCTTCATGTCATTCCTCGGCATGGATATTGGATTAAAATGGAAATTTCGCTCCGGGGGGTTAATTTAGAGCGCAACTGGAAAAGTGCCAATGGTAAAAGTATTTGGGAAGAAACGTGGCGACATACATGGCGGAGACCTGCTCCGCACCGCGAGGTGTCTCTCCGTATCCGACATCCCCGATGAAGTTCACGATTTCAGCGTGAACGTGAATCCGCTGGGGCCGCCCAGCGATGCGAAGGATTATCTTTCGACTCTCGACTTTGAGCTCTGCCTCGGGTATCCGGAGGTGTATCCCTGTTCCGTGGCGGAGGCGATCGCCCGGGCGCACGGGGTCGCGCCCGGCCGCGTCCTGCCGGGCAACGGCTCCACCGAGCTCTTCTCCGCGGCCATGAGGGCCTTGAAGCCCCGCAAGGCCGTTCTTGCATCTCCATGCTACAGCGGATACGAGGAGGTCTGCCGGGCGGAGGGAATCCAGTTTGAGCACAGGATATGCGCAGATGAAGGGAAGGACTTCGCGTTCGATGGCGCAGGCATGGAGCTTGAGCCGGGGGACCTCCTGTTCATATGCAATCCGAACAATCCGACTGGAGCGCTTGCCAGACGTGCTGCAATCCTGCGTCTGGCCGCCAGATTCCCGGGCTCACATGTCGCCGTTGACGAGTCGTTCATGGACTACGTCCGGGATCCGTCCGCTTCCACCCAGATATCAAAGTCCCTGCCACCCAACATGATCGTCTTCAAGTCGCTCACAAAATTTTTTGGGATAGCCGGGCTCCGTCTCGGGTTTATGTATGCCGGGGAGGATATCTGCGCGAAGGTCCGTGCGAGGTTGCTTCCATGGAACGTGAATTCCATCGCGCAGAATGTAGCTCCTCTGCTCTACTCCGACGCCGGATACGCCGGGCGAGTCCGCAGGAGCAACAGGGAGGAGAGAAGCTTTCTCCATGGACGGCTTTCAGCGGCGGGGATGAGGATTTTCAAGTCCGAGACCAACTTCCTCCTCTGCATGCACCGCGACGAGAAGAGCGGAAGAGCCTTCCTGCGGAATATGCTTCGGAAAGGATTTCTCCTGAGGGACTGCAGTTTCATTCACGGGCTCGATGGACGTTTCGTCCGCATAGCAGTTCTCGACAGGGAAAGGAACAGCGAACTTGTCCGTGCCGCCGAATCATGCCTTCGAAAGAGGAGCGTGAAAAAGCCCCCTCTGGAGAAAAAGGCATCCTCTCTGATGATAGTCGGAACCAGTTCCGACAGCGGAAAGAGCCTGGTGACCGCCGCCCTTTGCAGAATATTCTCCGAAGAAGGTTTGAAAGTCTCTCCATTCAAGGCCCAGAACATGGCCTTGAATTCGTTTGTGACGCGGAGCGGCGCGGAAATCGGCAGGGCCCAGGCTTTCCAAGCCGCGTGCGCCGGAGTGGAGCCGATTGCCGACATGAATCCGGTCCTGCTCAAGCCCTGCGCGGACTCCAAGTGCCAGGTCATCGTGGACGGCAAGGTGTTCAAGACGCTGTTGTCGGCAAAAGACTATTACAAGATAAATCAGCAGGTGAGGAAGCGGGCCTTCGACGCATACGACCGTCTCTCAAGCCGTTTCGACGCGATAATCATGGAGGGAGCCGGAAGCCCTTCGGAAATCAACCTGCTCGACCGCGATTTCGTGAACATGGCGATGGCCGAACACGCCGGAGCGGATGCCATATTGGTGGCGGACATTGACCGCGGCGGAGTTTTTGCCTCGATATACGGGACGCTGCGCCTCCTTCCCCGCCGCTGGAGGAAGCTTGTGAAGGGAGTGATCATAAACAAGTTCAGGGGGGACGAAAGCCTGCTCAGGAGCGGAATCGAAAGGATCGAGAAGCTTTGCGGGGTCAGGGTGCTCGGGGTGATGCCATATGTGAAGGATCTGATGGTCGAGGAGGAGGATTCCCTCGCTCTTGACAGACGAGTGCGCTCTGGAAAAGCACGGACATCGCCGCTTGACATCGCAGTAGTAAGATATCCGCACACGAGCAACTACACGGACTTCCTCGTCTTCGAGAAAATGTCCGGCTGCACCGTGCGCTACGTGGAGCGTCAGTCGGATTTCGGGACACCCTGCATCGTATTCCTTCCCGGCAGCAAGAACAGCATTTCGGACATGGGGTGGATGCGCGGTTGCGGGATGGCGGAAAGGATAATGGAGCATCATTCGCGCGGCGGCGCGGTTTTTGGAATATGCGGCGGCTACCAGATGCTGGGCGTGAAGATATCAGATCCTCTCGGCTGCGAGGGAAAGCCTGGAGAATGCCGCGGACTCGGCCTTCTGGACATCGAGACAGTCCTTGCAAAACACAAAAAGCTCTCCCAGAGCAGCGGGGCCACGTCCGTGGATCTGCCTTTCTGCCCGGCGGGGACAAGATTCTCTGGATATGAGATCCACATGGGCAGGACTTCGGGGGCGGATGCCGGGCACCGGATACTGCGGATGGACCGCCCCTCCGGGAAGGAAGGGCTCCTGGCGTCGCTCTCCAAGGACGGACTTGTCTTCGGGACATACATACATGGTTTCTTCGACAGCAAGGAGATGGCCGACGGGCTAGTGGGATGGCTTTGCAGGAGGGAAGGGATGGCCACCCCCTCCGGAGCGTCATCCGAAGATTCCTTCGGCGAGTTCTGCCGCATCCTCTCCGGGAAGATCAGATGTCCAGATCTTTTACGCTCTCGGCGTATTTCTCGATGTATTCCCTGCGCGGGTCCACGTCGTCGCCCATAAGGAGCGCAAAAATCCTCTCGGCCTCGAATGCATCCTGCATGGTGACCCTTATCATCTTCCTGTTCGCCGGGTCCATCGTGGTCTCCCAGAGCTGCTCCGCGTTCATCTCGCCGAGACCTTTGTATCTGGTTATGTGTATGCCCTGCTTCCCTATCTTCTTCACGGCCTCGAAGAGCTCGCCTATGGAATTGGCCGCCACCGCTCTGCCCTCGCCGGAAGAGACCTCGAAGATGGCTTCGCCGCCGCTGGATATGCCTTCGATGTCGAAACCGCTTTTCCTCATGTTCTCCGCGAGCTCCGCGCATGCGGCTGACTCGTTGATAGATATGAGCTCTATCATGCCGGCGATTTTTTTCTTGAGCTCGGAATCGTCCTGCTGCCCGCCATCGCCGGCGGGGGCGGCGAGGATATCCGGAGCCATACTGTCGTAGAGCTTCTTCTCCTCCGCGGCGATGATCTCGGCCTCCTCCTGGTCGCTGTATGCGTATATGGTCCTGTCTCCTTGCGGATCGGACACGATTATCTTGGCTATCGGGAATTTCCCTTCCTTCGAGCTGTGGAAATATTTCGCCGGGTCGAGACCGCTGCGCCTCAGGGCGTTCGATATCTTGTTTGCCGATATGGCGAATGAAATGAGCTTCCGAAGCTCCTCGGGGGTCAACTCCTTGTCAGGAAGCAGCTTCACCTTCACGTCCTCCGAACCAAGCTCCACAAGGAACTGGTCGAGCTGCTCCTCCGTCTCTATGTAGCGCTCATTCTTCTTCCTCCTGACCTTGTATAGCGGCGGCTTCGCGATGTAAACGTATCCAGCCTCTATCAGTGGCTTCATCTGCCGGAAGAAAAGCGTCAATATCAATGTGCGTATGTGCGATCCGTCAACATCGGCGTCCGTCATGATCACCACCCTGTGGTAGCGGGACTTCTCGACGCTGAAATCATCCTGGCCGACCCCGCATCCGATGGCCGCGATCAGAGACTGTATCTCCTTGTTCTGGAGCATCTTGTCAAGCCTCGACTTCTCGACGTTGAGCAGCTTGCCCCTTATCGGCAGTATCGCCTGGAAGGAACTGTCGCGCCCCTGTTTCGCCGAGCCGCCGGCCGAATCACCCTCCACAATGTAGAGCTCGGACTTGGCCGGGTCGCGCTCGGAGCAGTCGGAAAGCTTGCCGGGGAGCGAAAAGCCGTCGAGAGCGCCCTTGCGCTGGATCAGTTCCCTCGCCTTGCGCGCGGCCTCCCTGGCGCGGGCCGCGGTCAGCGATTTTTCCACGACCTGCTTCGCCGGCTGTGGGTTCTGCTCGAGGAAGGCAGCAAGCTCGTCGTTCACGACCGACTCAACTATCCCCCTCACCTCTCCATTGCCAAGCTTGGTCTTCGTCTGCCCCTCGAACTGCGGGTCGGGCACCTTCACGCTGATTATCGCCGCCAGGCCCTCCCGGGTGTCCGCGCCGGAAACCGGCTTCTCGTTCTTCAGCAGATTCGCGCTTTTCGCATAATTGTTGATCGTCCTGGTCAGCGCAGCCTGGAATCCGGACAGATGCGTGCCGCCTTCGATGGTGTTTATGTTGTTCGTGTAGCTGAATATGTTCTCCACGAAACCGTCATTGTACTGCATCGCGATCTCGACCTCCACGCCGTCCTTCTCCTTGCGGAAGTAGATGACATCGTGCATGGTCTGCTTGTTCGCGTTGAGATGGCGGACGAACTCCGATATCCCGCCCTCGTAGAAGAAGCATTCCTTGCGGGGAGCCTCCGCCCTCTCGTCCGCCAGGGATATGCGCAGTCCCTTGTTGAGGAACGCAAGCTCCTTGAGCCGGTTGGCGAGTATGTCCCAGGAGAATTCGCCTACCGAGAATATCTGCATGTCGGGCTTGAATCTGACGACCGTGCCGGTCTTGTCCGACGGCATGATTTTTGTGAGCGGCGAGACCGTGTTCCCGCGCTCGAACCGGATGTGATGCACGAAACCGTCCCTGTGGACCTCCACCTCGAGCCACTCGCTCAGCGCATTCACGCATGACACGCCGACGCCGTGGAGTCCGCCCGAGACCTTGTATGCCCCGTGGTCGAACTTGCCCCCCGCATGGAGCTTGGTGAGCACCACCTCGACCGCAGGCATCTTCTCCTCCTCGTGCATGTCCACAGGAATTCCGCGCCCGTCGTCCTTCACGCAGATTATGTTGTCCGGGTGTATCAGCACCTCGATGTTGCTCGCATATCCGGCAAGCGCCTCGTCCACGCTGTTGTCAACGACCTCGTAGACAAGATGGTGCAGCCCCCTCTGTCCGGTGTCGCCGATATACATGCTGGGGCGCTTCCTCACCGCCTCGAGCCCCTCGAGGACGGTTATCTTGCTCGCGCTGTAGTCCGCCCCCTTCCCATTCCCGTTCTGATGCGGGATTTTCACGTTCGAATCATCGCTCATATTTGAAGCCTTTTTTGTTGACTGTTTTCCGTCGAGCACGATTGAAAGGGCGTAATATAGCTCGGGCGATGGAAATTTCACCTCCGATCCGGAGAAAAATGAAGAAAATTCCCGCAGGATTCAAGCCCGCAAGAGGGGGGGATTGCATACCCGGCCATGCCGGCGGCGGGGATTGATAATACCGCGGAAGCATGTGCCGATGGCTTTTGCTTCCGTTCACGCCGGTTCGACTGGTATCTTCAGCGTAATGGCGCGGGGGAGAATCTCTATCATGTATTTGTCGGAAGGCTCTGTCTCCTCCCCGTCGAGCTGTCCCGGGATTTTCTTGGAGAAGGATACAACTGCGCTTTTTATCCTGGCGTTGGGGACGGTTTTCCTGCTGCGCCTGAGGATTCGCCTGAACTTGCGCGGTATCTGTCTGTAGCTGAACAGGTAGGACAGGACGTAGTCCCTTCGTCCCGTGTGCAGAGCCATGTCGAGGAATCCGTCGTTGGCCATCGCATGATATGTGGGGTCGAACTCGCCGGCGTAAATCCTGGTGTTGTTGAATATGACGTTGAAGAGGCCGCCCTCGTAGAAGAGGCTCCCGTCGGTCTCGACGCGGCATTCGAGATGCTTGCATCTTCCCAGGCTTTTCAGGACGTTCAGCACGTAGAGCGGATATCCCCGGAAGAGCGGTCCTACAAGCGGGATTCCTCCGAGCCTTCCTCTGTCGCGGTTCCTGCCCGCAAGTATGTGCGCGTCAACGCCGGCGGTGAAGGCATCGAGGAAGCACGTCCCGTTCATGCGGCCAAGGTCAACCTTGAACTCGGCGCCATGGACGGTTCCGGCCACGGTTCTGCGAAGTTCGCTGGAGAAGAAGCCGTCTCCCCTGGAGAGGCGGAAGGATTTTGCGATGTTGTTTCCCGTGCCGAGCGGAATCACCGAATAGAACGGGAGCTCCGCATGGGGATTTGCGCTCTTGAAATTCATCATGCCGTTGATTATGGCGCAGTGGGTTCCGTCGCCGCCGACTCCTGCGAAAGTCGCATTTCCAGGGCTCTTGAGCCCCTTCAGGACACGCTCCGCAGCGACTCTCAGGTCGCCCTCGAAGGAGACGAGCTCGCAGTCTATGCAGAGTTCCTCGAAGATGCGTTCTATTGCCGGCCACTTCCTGACGGAGAGGCCGTCGCATGAGAGCGGATTGAGGAAGCAGAAGACCTTGTGCGGAGCATTCTGCATGTCAGCGCGTCTTGAGGATTTGCCTGAAATAGGCGATTGTCGCCAGGAGCCCCTTCTCCAGTTCCACCTTCGGCGCCCAGGAGAGGATTTTCCGGGCCTTCGATATGTCCGGCTTTCTCTTGATGGGGTCGTCCTTCGGGAGGGGCTTGTGGACTATCTTCGACTTCGAGCGGGTCATTTTCACGACCATGCTGGCAAGTTCGAGTATGGTGAATTCTCCGGGATTGCCAAGGTTTATCGGCCCGGTGACAGCCCCGTCGGTCGCCATCATCCTGACAAACGCATCAACCATGTCCGACACGTAGCAGAAGCTGCGGGTCTGGCTTCCGTCCCCGTAGACAGTGATGTCATGGCCTCTGAGCGCCTGGACCACGAAGTTGCTGACGACCCTTCCGTCGTCTATCTGCATGCGTGGCCCATAGGTGTTGAAGATTCTGACGACCTTGATGGGGACTCCGAGCTGGCGGTGATAGTCGAAGAATAGCGTTTCGGCGCACCTTTTCCCCTCGTCATAGCAGCTGCGGAGGCCGATGGAGTTGACGTTGCCCCAATATTCCTCGACCTGCGGATGGACGAGCGGGTCTCCGTATATTTCCGACGTGGACGCCTGGAGTATGGGAACCCTCAGCCGCTTCGCAAGCCCAAGCAGGTTGATGGCCCCGAGGACACTGGTCTTGGTCGTCTGTATCGGATCGTGCTGATAATGTATCGGGGACGCCGGACAAGCGAGGTTGTATATCTCGTCCACCTCGACGTAGAGGGGCCACGTGATGTCGTGGCGGATGAACTCGAAGCGCTGGTTGGACATCAAGTGGACGATGTTGTCCTTTGATCCGGTGTAGAAGTTGTCCGCGCAGATGACGTAGTTGCCATCTTCTATGAGCCTGTCGCAGAGATGGGATCCCAGGAAGCCTCCGCCCCCGGCGACGAGAACTGTCTTCTTCATTCTATTGTCTCCAAAAGTTTTTCCTGCTTGAAAACGACTTTGCGGTATTTGTCAATATCAGCCCAATAGGTCCAGGTGTTGTTCAGCGGCCAGTTCGGGGTCCGGGTGAGCATGGGCATGCCCCACGCGGCGAAGACCTGGTCCTTCGTCATGCCTTTCGCGAGCTCCCCCTTCCTGATCAAGGCGGATGTCTCCTCGTCGAGCCCCTCCAGGGGATTTTTCAGCGTGAAGACGGTCTTGATGAATCCGCTGGCCGGCATCATAGTCCTCTCCGTGTTGTGCAGCAACGTGAATATCCTGCCGTTGGCATCGGAAAAGGTTATCCGCTCCTCGTCGTATGAGATCAGTTCGACCTCCGATCCGGCCGTCAGTATTCTGCCTTTCGGATAGTTCTCCACAGGTATCAGGAGGGACTCCGTGTGCCAGAGGTTGCAGCCGAGGAAGATTTTCTCCCCGCGGTCCGCTCCCAGAATCTCGCGCGGCGTCGGAATCGGAACGGTGGAGCACGCGGATATGGCCAGACATATGAGGACAAAAGCCAGAAGTGTCCCGGCCAGACGTATCCGGCCGGGTCGTGCATTGTTCTTCCCGTTCTCAGACATAATGCATTCCTCTGGGATTGATCGCTCCAACGTTATCACTAATTTCCCTGAGCTAATTGCAAAACTCCGGACGCACAAGCGCGTCCCTCCATTTTTACGCCGATTTTTCGCGAAAATCGGCGTGGAGGGGCATGCTCTTGACACGTATGAAATCACGTGTTGCCATGCCCGCAAAAAGAGTTTTGCAATCAGCTCCCCCTAAGATAGCCCATATTTTCCGTTTTTCAGCTTTTGAAAACAAAATCATGCGCTAAATTAGAGCAGACCATGAGAGACAATATCGTAAAGATCAGGAGGAGGAGGATAGTGGCGATATGCCTCTTCTCGATAGGACTGGCCGCACTGGTCACGTTCAACGCGCTGAAACCTTCCCAGGTGGAGAAGGACTTCAACTACTTGAAGGAGGCGATGACTGCCGGCCACGGAAGGGGGGAAATATCGGCGGAGCGCAGGAAAGAGATGAGGAAGCTCTTCGAGAAGCTGAGTCCGGAGTCGAGGGACAAGCTTGCGCGCGAAGTCCTCAGAGACCGTCTCGACAGGATGCGCAAGGAGACCAGGGGCATGACCGAGGAGGAGAAGACCGCGAAGGTGGATTCCGCGATCAAGGAGTTCCGCGGGAGGTTCAGCAAGATATCCGACAAGGAGAGGAGCAGGATCAAGGAGCGGCTGGAGTCGCCGGAGGGCAGGGAGCGCTTCAAGAAGACGCTCGAATTCTACTCCACCGAATTCACAGCGAAGGAGCGCGAACGCCTCGATCCCCTCGTCCACGAGATAATGGCGGCGGTCAACACACTATGAAGAAACAAAAGTTCACTCTCGTCTAGCTCATCGTCGTGATTGCGATAATCGCAATCCTGGTCGGGCTCGGCTTCCCCGTCTACAAGGGGGTCAGGGACAAGGGTAAAAAGACCTCCTGCATCGGCAATCTCAGGCAGATAGGAATAGCGGTAAACACCTATGCATCGAACTACAACGACTATTTGCCCATCTGCATCAGGGTGGGCGACAGCCCGGACGATCCGTATTCCATGTCCAACGTTCTCGAATCCCAGAGCAAAAAGATCTTCTCATGCCCGGGAGACACGAAAGATGAATACGAGGGGAAAACCCATTTCGCCCGCTACGGCAGCAGCCACGAGTGGAACACCCTCCTCAATGGCGCGAAGATAGACCGCAGCAAGCTTGAAATCCAAAACCTGGTCCTGTCCACCCCATTGAGCGGCGACGCGGAGAACTTCCACGGAAAGCTGAGCAGAAACTACCTCTACCCGGACGGCCGCGTGGAAGACTCCCTGAAGATTCTGATCGAATGAAATTTGGCAGCTCCATGGCTTTCTCCAACGAAGGAGCCCCGGCGAGAATTTTCATTCCGCTTGAATTCCTCCTCTGGCGATATAAGTTACCGGCCACTCCACTAAGCGCCAATGTAGCTCAGCTGGTAGAGCAGCTCATTCGTAATGAGCAGGTCATCGGTTCAAATCCGATCATTGGCTCCA